>NZ_VCQZ01000014.1 GCF_005938195.1 Paenibacillus thermoaerophilus | reverse complement strand
AGGAATGAACAAGCACATTCAAGGCTTCTTTGAGAAAGTCTACATCACCATCAGAACCGGACTTGCGCAAAAGCTCCAAAAGTGACATTCTATCTATAGAAGCCACGGTTTGATCCTCCTTCTAAAGGTGATTGGCGTCACTTTAGTAGAAATCATACCGTGGCTTCCCTTGTCAAGAAGCTCGGTGTAATTTTACACCACTACTAGGGACTATAACCTGAGAGCAAGCCATAGTTTAACTTTTCAATTAGAACCCTCATATTCCCCGAGTTTGGAAAGATGCGAAGATATCTAACAATGTTGAGCAATTCATGGTCATCATTTACCCCTAGATGCTCACGCCATAGTTTCCTTACCTTACCCATTCGACTTCTGTCTGTTGTTCCGTCCATCAACTTATCTAACCGAAGTTCCCCCCCACATTACTCACGAGCTCTGCAAGTTGGTCACTTGCTGAAATTCCCCAAGGAGTAACAAGATAAAATCTGCATCTTTTACCTTGACCTGTCATAGATAAAACAGAGTCTTTCAGTCTCTGCAGAAATGATACCGAAGTTGCATTTATGAAAGAAGGATCTGTTAGGCTTGAATAAGTCATTTCCCCGTTATTTGTAACATGGAATTTTATCTGATAAAAATCCATGTCAATCATTCCATCATACTCGTCTGCGATTGGTTGATTGTACTCAATTACCACATCATCAAATGATTTAGCAACATCGTATTCATAAGAAATTGATTTAATCTTTGAGTGAGGATGGAACAATCCACAAGCTTTATACCAGAAATACAATGCTTGATATTCATCACCTTGCATCCGGGCAATGACAGCTTTGCTCACTCCCACACCTCCATATTTCCTCAAAATTGTAAATAAGCATTTATTACTAGAATAACAGAGATCGAATTAATTTCAAAATACTTACACATATCGACCTTGTATTCCAATCAAATCATAAGTCTATCTAATTGTCACACCATAGCACGTTGATTTAGTTTTTCTTCACTAATAATCACATCACCTTGAACATAATAAACATATGTATGCTCGGCAATATCCGACAAATCTTCGAGGTATTCCTCCGACGGAAGGAAATCTTTATTGTCGGTCAAAATAATGAAGCGCGGCTCACCGTTGAATCGTTCACTATAGAAATCGACTCTCGCCAATGGATCGAACATTTTCACGTTGCTCCGGCCATGTTGACGTTCATAAGGTTCTACAATCTCTTTGTAATCTACTGATAGGAGCCTTTCAGCGACTCCTCTAGGAACAACTTCTAGCTGCATGATTCGTTTCGGCGGTTTCATTGTAATATTTTTCTGTCGTTCAACCTGGGTTAGTCGGGTCTCTTTACGCAATTCGATATCAATAAGATTTGCATCCAATTGATTAATCAAAGCACTGTTACGATTATCTTGATTATCTCGTTCGTATTCAGCCCTTCGGTCCATCAGTTCATGCATTTGCTTCGCGAATGTTTGATCAAGATACTGATGAACACGGTTTAAATATTGATTACGCTTAACCTTTACACGATCCCTAATCTCAATTGCTTGCTGAACCGCCGCGGAACGCATGGATTTATCGTCAATGACATCCAATACAATTGGCTCCCCAATAAATTGTTGCTGAAATAGCCAATAATTATCGAGTCTAAACACCGAGCCGTCTTCTTTTCTAGCAATGCAGATTACTTCACCGTCAAGCTCTTTGCCGGTTCCATCAACGACATTGACCATATAAACATCAACTGTCATCGGCTCTTGAATGGGGTATGAAACCATAAACCGCTGAACCGTCAATTTGTTTTGATCCTTCTGAGCTAATAACATAGACAGTCGAAATAACGGATGATCGTCAGACAGCAACATTACATTTTCAACACTGTATTCGGAGTACGGTGTAAAGCGAATTGCCTCATTCATTTGACTGCAGGGTAAGTTATGGATTCTGCATAAGTCCCTGATATACTTGGGAAGCCGATCAATACGCCTTACTTTCTCCTGTTGTGACGGATACACTCGTACGTTGTTCCTAAGCAGTACCTGTTCGGCAAATTCAGCATAACTGCGGTGAGACAATTTCGATACGGCTATGTCATGCTGTTCACGCCTCATTTTCGGTAAGTCAAATGCATCTTCGGCTAATCGCTCTTGTTTAACAAACTCTAGAAGTCTTTGGTGTTCTTCCGAAATCGATCGTTCCATGGATGCTATAATGTCATCCAGATTTTCGCGTTCTAAAATTGCAGCCTGCATCAATGAAGGGAGATCGTGATCTTCTCCATTAAATATTTCTCCGATAAAATCATATACAAGATCTGACCCAAGGTCGTTGCGCATACGATCCATCTTATCCAGCAGACGAATCATGACATCGCCTTCTCGAGTATTTGACGCCACTAAGTTAAATACGGCTACGTCGTTTTTCTGGCCGATTCGGTGGATTCTACCCATTCGTTGCTCTAATCGATTCGGATTCCATGGAATATCGTAATTAATCATCTGGTTGCAAAATTGTAAGTTGATTGACTCGCCGCCGGCATCGGTTGCAATCATGACCTGGCATTCATTACGGAATAGTTCTACTTGCTTTCTTCGCTCATCCATTGAATATTTACCAATGATCTTGGCCACTCTTGGGAGTCTCTCTAGTAGTCTCTTCTCCAAATACTCCAGTGTATCGGCAGACTCCGTAAAGATGAGCAGTTTCTCCCCTTGGTTCAGCAAACCATTTAGGCCAAATAAAGTCCGTTCCAATTCATCGTATTTTCGTTCGATTGCATTAGACTTCAAGTAAGCTGTTTGCTTGATTAATCGAGACAATTGGTCAATCTCAATTTGAAGCTCCTCCGTATCAACTTGGTCTACGGCTTGCTCAAGCTGTTGTTCTATCTTTTCTTGCAAATCCAATGCTTCATCGGAATACTCGTCTATATTTATAGTTTTTGTTTTATCGATAAATTTTTTACGTTCTTTTACTGTCAGCTCTAATAAATGCTGCAATCGCTTTCTACGACGTCGTAGTGACAAATCGATTGCTGCAATAGACGAACTAAGACGGCGCTGCAGAAGCATCATGGCGAACGCAGTACTGTGGCTTCCTGAGTTAATTGCTCGATTAAAATGATATCGAACATAGTTCGTTACATCTTCATACAGTTGGAGCTCTGGCATAGAAAGTTCATATTGAATCGTTTTCACCGTGCGTTTTGGAAATAACGGCGTGCCATCAAAATTCTTAATGTTCTCTTTCAATCTTCGAATAATAAATGGATTCGCTTTCTCTTTTAATGTCTCATTAACAGATAGACTGGAGAAAATATCCCCATCAACCAGTTTCATTAAATGACGAAAGTTCTCCATGTCCCCTTTATGCGGAGTAGCGGTAAGTAAAACACAATGCTCACTACGACGCAACAATAATTCACCAAGTTGATAGAGCTTTGTTTTTGATGTCTTTTTATTAACCGTTCCGTGTGTATATGCGGCCATTTTATGCGCTTCATCCACGATAACAAGGTCAAAATCGACCTCGCTAAGCATGCTTTTCACTTCTTCACGCGCCGCCCAATATACTGAAGACAGGCATAAGTCATGTTTAAGAAATGGATTTTCGGACCCATATTGTTTAATAGTAGAGCGATTAATGATATAAAACTGCTCCCCAAATTTCTCACTGAGTTCCTCCTGCCACTGTTTTAAAACAAGAGGAGGCACTAGTATGAGAACCCTTTGGATTCGATCGCGAGCCATCATCTCTTTGATGAGCATGCCGGACATGATCGTTTTACCTGCCCCCGGATCATCCGCAAGTAAAAATCGGACTTGAGGAGTCTGAAGCATACGACTATATACGGCTTCAATTTGATGAGGGAGCGGGATTAACTTGTTATTCCCCAACGCTCTCTTAGAGGAATACTTTGAATCCATGGAGAAAACAAAGTACTGAAGGTATTGTTGAAGCTCTTGCGCATTTACAGTTTCAGATGCTGCTAATCCATTAAGCTTCTGGAAGTTATCAATATCGCTTTGTTCGATCATCAATTCGTAAAATTGATTCGATTCCCGGCCAACCGCCGAAAGATGAATAAAATACTCATCAACAATTTCAACGCTGTTAATCTCCACCGTTTCCGGAAATTGTGGAGCGCGCACAATATCGCCTTTGACTAGCATGATGATCACCCACTTTGTAAAAAGACTCTGCCGCGGCGCACGCGTGCAGAGTTTATTTGAGTCCGACCAATAACCGGCCAATGCCTTGACGTGTAATTTCTAAATGATTGCCCGAGAGCTCAGATTCCAGCACACTTAGTTCGAATGGGAAAATGCAAGGTTCTCCAGATAGATGCCCCAGTTCAATGACCGTCTTACCTGTAACGATAAGCATGACTTGTACAAGCCATTTTTTTAATTCCGACGAGGAAATATTTGTTTTCGCTGCTATGGTATAAGTGTTGCGCCTTGCCATATCAAGCACTCCCCAAGAACGAAGAGAACTAAGGACAGCATTCACAGATACTTCAACCCGACGCCGTTCACCATATAACCCTTTAACCTTACGACCGATCTGTTCGCTTGTCAGCTCATCCTGTAAAGAAAACAAGTAGCCTAGTTGCTCAACTGTATCCTTGAAGAAAGGGTACGCTAGTAGACACATACCCCAATGAAGCACAAGCTTTTCTTCCCGCGTTGCACATTGAAACATCTCCAACGCCCTGTCTCGAAGCTCGATATGCTCGTCTGAAACTAAGAACCAAATTTTAAACAAAATCGTACGGGCATTAGCACGCGATTTTGCACCACCAATATCGGCCATGAGCCGTTCATCAACCAACTGGTACAATGCATCCCTTGATGACATTCTAGGGATTTCATTAGCAATAAAATCAAGCTGATGAAGTTGAATTTTTTGATCGAAACCGACTGCTTTTTTCATCGTACACCTACATTATCTTTTTTGAATGTGGACAAAAGGGACAATAACCTCTTCTATGCTTGCACCGCCATGACTAACCACAATCTCTCCTTCGCGCACGAAGGCTTCCCCAGATTGAGCGATTAAGACGTAATAGTCATCCGGCAATCCCGTACCTGACCATCGTTTACTTGAATATTGTACTGCGGCCTGATCCCTTAGGACAACATCGCGATATACCCTTACACGCTCCCCACGGGTTTCAGGAAGTGTCCCATCATTTGTTCGCCCTACCCCTTTACTTTCTTTGTTTCCATGATCGGAGGTAAGATAAACATCGAAACCCGCGTTCAACAAGTCCTGGAGAAGTGATTGCAAATATTTTTGTTTCAACCAAACGTCAATTGCAGCGTACATGCCTAACTGGCCTTGTATGGTATGGTGAGTAAGTTGATCGATCGTATCGATAACAAGACCCGCAACTTTGGTGTTCGATTTGGCCAATGCTGCAATATTGGATCGATCATACTCTCCTTGTCCTAAACCACGTTCGTAAGTAACATAAACTGAGGGAACGCCATTTCTTTCCCAGACTGTCTTCCAGGCTTTTTCCTCTTTGGAGGTTGTGTTAATTGAATCGTAGAAGAATCGCGGAATTTCGCCAGAGAAAATAGACTGTCTGGATACAGAAGTTAGGGTAGGAATCCACGCGTATGAACCATAGACCTCACACTGAAAATCTTTCACTAATTCCCGCTCCATTTGAGCCCATTGAACAAAACTCAGCCCATCACAGACAATAAGCGCAACCTTCTCTTGTCCCTTCAGCCTGAGCACCTCAACCGTTTTATGCACCATTACCGGAGCATTTCGATCCGTTAACGTAGCCAATGATCCATAGTGATCCGATAACCACTGTTCAAAACCTGCCTCAACTCTTTCCTCCATGTCTACTAATAGGTTGCTGTCTTCATCCTCTAGCTGCAATTCTAATGAGATGCTTTTGCCCTTTCCAAAAAGACGAGCGATCTGTATCCAAGTACTGCGATTGGGGGAAGAAGAAAGTAATGTCTCTATCTGCTGGTTTATTTCTTTCAGCATTTCCATTCTCTGACGTTGACCATCGTAGGATATACCCCAGAAGAACTCTTTCGGGAAAGATTCTTGCTTTATTGATACTGGGGACATTTCACCTTCGATAAATAGCAAGCTTAATACAGAACGCAGTTCAGAATCCCAGAAGGGATGGGGGGCAGGAAAATGACCATTAACGAATTGACACCATTCTTGCCGCAAATATTGAAGAAACACCTGATAAGAGTCTATCCAGTCTTGAACAGGAGCATCGGTGATTCGGTGTTTCAGATAATCAATCAAATAATGTTTGATCATATCTGGAACTTCACACTGCAGACGGTGATATCGCATGGCAAGCAACAAAGAATCCGCTAGAGAATAAACGGAATCATAAGGAAGTCTATATACTTTTCTTAAAATAAAATCAATCGTTGCTTTCTCGCTTAAATCCGTCCCATCCATGGTTACACTGGATAACATATCCAATGATTTTGTATCCAGCTCGCGAACAACATGAGCGGAAAGACCCGGAAACAAACTGCTCTTTCGCAACTCAACCTTTTGTGCATGGTTCCAAAGATCAAATGGAATCTCCCTCAAGTCTTCCAATTGGCAAATCACAACATAATTGACTTTTTGATCTTGTTGCTTGAATCGACTTTCGACTTCATAACGAAAAGACGCTCGATCCTCAAGCTTCATGATTTCTAACCCTTGCCCTGTAATTGCAGAAAGGATGCTCTCATCTTCAAGCAATTGGTCAGGATCGCTAACGATCGTAAGATGGGGGAAAGGTGCTTGAAAACATTCAAGCACCTTTTGACGCCAACCGTTCAATCCGTTCACTTCCTTATAGCCCAAGCTTCGTCTGCGCATTGTCATAATATCTCAGGAGCTTCTCGTCTTCTTGCAGTATCGATTCAGGCAGACGATTTCCAATATCGACAATAATTTGATAGTTTTTCTCGGTCCACGCTTTATAAAAGCCTACACGAATCGCTTCCGTGCGGAACTGCTTTAATTTTTTCTTATTGTTAGATAGTTCTTCAACATACTGATTGAACTCTCTCAACAATGATTTTTCCCGCAGCTTCTCCAAATCTGCTTGTTTGTTCGGATCAGGTACATACCACCGATTCTTTGCCTTCTCAATCAACTTCGGATCATTTTTAGGCAAATTGCGAAGATCCTTATAGTCCGAACTTAAATAAGTATGAATTTGACTCGGTACTTCTCCTTCGCCATCATACATTAGAAAATTCTGCTCAAGAAGAACATCCAGTTCCGGCAACATTTCATGCTTGGCAATATGTTGTATTTCTTTCATAAAGTTCGGATGCAAATCTTGCCGTGTTTGTGGCTTCTTGAGTAATTGTTGGCGGAGCCATTCAATAGCGCTGTTCTCGTCAGAGACAAACAGGTTTAGCTGAGTAAATTCTTTAGCAAGAATTCGTCTTTTATCATATTCAGCTACTTGGGATTCAAGGAAAACCATACCATCTCGCATTGGGAACCTTTGTGCTATTTCTGTTTGAAATTCTCCCGAAGAAATAGGAACTGATAAACCTGATTGGACATAGTATGCAACCATTCTATCGAAGAGCACTCTCGGAGTCCTTTCAATTATAACTTCGGCCTCGCCCTTTTTTCCTTTGAAAATTTGAAGTTTTTCTAAGTGTTGTTTAATAAAGATCCACACCGATTGTTTACTTGCTTGTTGTTCTTGCATTTCTTTTATAAATTCATCCCTAGGTTTATAGCATGAAATAACCAGATCTTGTTCAACTGAGGTTGGATTAGTTTGAGAATTATAAGTGCCTTGCCCCTTATTGAGGGCAGCCACATTAGCAACTATGAAACCAGCTTCCTGTAACGATGTTTGAATTACATTCCAAACACTCGCTTTCGTATTTGAAAACTCTACTGTCATCCATCCGCCTGGTTTCAGAGCTCTGTATGCTTTAGCAAAATTAGAACTCATTAACTTATGGTACTCACTTAATCCTTTACCCTGTGCTCTATTTTCGATTGCTTCAGGTTCATTATTAGTAAATACTTTGTGCCAAGATTCCCATATAAAATTCAATTCAGAGTACATTAAATTAGAACCAAATGGTGGGTCAACAAATATATAATCTACTAGGTTTTCTGTATACTCATCTTTATCCCCGGGCAAACCAAAAGACATTGTATAAACCAGATTTTGTTCCCTAATTTTCTCAAGGCCTGATTTTACAATATCATCAATTTTCCCTTCAATTAAATCGATAATATTTCTTTCGGCGAGATTACTAGGTATATATAGGGAGTTAGGCAATGCCCCTGCTAAATTAATTTTCCCCTTTTTAATTCCGATATTATGGAGAAGACTCGCCGTTTTAATAAGAATAGAAGTAAGCGCGAATCTCAAAAGTTTATTATGTTTAGTCTTATCCCATAAACTTGCTAATAACCACAAATTTCTTTTGGTGTAAAATTGGTGAACATGAGTAATACCTATCTTATCGTTCCTTCTAGCTTCAGAGCCCACAGGCATTCTATTAGTTGGATACCAATAGGGAATAGTGGAATCATTAATCTTTTCAATCACAGCAAAATCATATTCATCAGGCTTCTTTTCATATCTTTTATTGTTATAAGTATAATTAATGAATACCGGGACTTTCTTAGAAATCCTTACATATTCCCCAAGGTCATGATCATATTTATTTAACCATGCTTTTTCCAATTGATTTTTTTTCAAGAATGCTCCACAATGTGAACAATAAAATTCATCGTACACCTTACTTTCTTCCAGGTTTACAGCACAATCCCATAAAATTAACTCATTCAGACAATGCGAGCATATTACTACATCACTCCAGATTGTAAAATTAATTTTCCCGAAACTAGATGCGGTATTTTCATTTTTTTGTCCATTATGGTTAGTTCTATACATCCACTCACATTCGTTTTTTATTTCTTTTAAAATCCTATATGCCTCTGTCTTAAATTTTGAAACGTCTAACGGAGAGTTAAAATTGTTTGCTATAAATGTCGCGGCAGGAGACAAATCATTAAGAATTGCTTTTCTCTCGCCTAATTTTGAAAACGGGACTCCCTCTTCATCAAGTATAGTTCCATCATTTTGGACCTTGTATCCCAAAGACTCGACCTCAAGTTTATTACCACACAAGTGTGCTGCTACTCCTGTCATACCAGTCCCACAGAAACCATCAAATACAATATCCCCGGGGTTAGTATAGTGGAGAATATATCTCATGATTGCCTTATGAGGAACTTTAGTATGGTAACTATGCGCATTATAAATAGGATCAGTTTTTCCTTCTGTAACATCACTAGCAAATGGTTCTCTATTATAATTGTTGTTTTCAATAAAAGAGTAAGATTTCCATTCTTTAATTATTTCATTGAAAAACGGATTAGGACACGCCGTATAATATGGCGGATCAGACAGAGCGAGTATATCCTCATCTTCACCGATGGGAAATCCTTCGATCTTTCTGAGCTCCGGCAGCTTCTTTCTCAATTCTTCCGTAAAGTAAGCGCGGCGGGCTTCGTCGTTTTCAAAAGTCATACCCAAACAGGTCACCGGACCTGTTTGGGCTGTTTGATTTTCATAGAGCATTTCAAGCTGTTCAACCTTATCAGCCATTCTCTATTTCACCTTTCCGCAGTAAAATTCGAACTCTGTTGCCATGGCCCGTACCAATATGATTCCGGACTAGTTCTTCAAACCTGCTTCTCAACTCATCCACTGTCAATGGGTGGCCATTCCCAGCCATCTGGACCAATTGATCTACCGATAGCTCCACTTTACGTATCCCCTCGAACAAGTCCTTCAATGTTTGGACTAGTTTTAAGTCTACAGGGGAAGAGAATTTTCCGTCTTGGACGAATTGTTCGATTAATTGTTTTTGCTCAGCATTAAGTAACGAAATACTTTCTTTTATCTCTGCATCATTCAGTGTATTAACTACAGTCCCCGTCCAGGATGTTACTAATTCATCAAGTTCATCATTCAGCTTAGCAATACTAACTTGTTGAATGTAAGGCTCATCCTTCGGGCGATATCGGCAATGAGGACAAATGACCGCATGTTCCAAGTCATCTTTCTTCAAATTCCAGCAGAACTTTAGCTGGTCCAACTTGGATTTCCATTCCTCCAGTTGTCTTGAAGGCAAGATGGAAATACTCGCCAATTGACGTAACGTTGCATATCTGCCATCTTGTAATAGTTGATCCCTTTTGTTCTGATCGTTAATACCGAGCCTGGCGCTGCTATGCATCGCGTAATATAGATCGATATATTGTTCCTTCAACTTCTGTAAGCTTTGAATTTCTTTCTGGCAATCTCCTCCCGCTTTCAAAGCATGAAGAACGTCTTCTAATGCTCCTTCGGCTTTCGCGTGCCATTCATGCTTCACTTGTACGTGATTGAGCGCATTTACGATATACCGCGCCTTTTGCGTTACATCGATCGCCTTTTGCTCTAATGCTCTTAACTGTTTAGCCAGTTGTATATGTTCCTGCATTAACTCAATATCAGCAATAGTATATTTGAAGTTTTTCAACCTGGCCGGTGTATTATATACAGTCAAGCTTTGCAAAAATTCGTTTAGCTTTCGCAGTTTTTGCTGATTCTCTCTAATTTCCGTCTCAGAAAGCAACGGGAAATCCCATGTCGGAATCCCGGATTTAATATCCTGCTCCAACTTTACGATCTCTTTTAACAACTTTTCCACTTCTACTTGCAACTGTGCGACCCCAGTTGTTTGGGATTGGGGTTGGAGAAGTCCATGACTGATTGCAAACAGATCAAATAATGCTCGCAATTCTGCTAACGGCAAATCAGAAGGCTTCTTAATGTGAGAAAACTCCATAATGCCGTCTGCCTTTAGACGAATTAATTCATCAAGTTTCATTGAATCATAAGTCGTGCCGTTGATTGTGATGACGATATCTCCGCTATATACAAGCGCAACCAACAATACCGCCAGCAGTTCCGGCTCTAATTTAAACTGTACCGTTCTCTTTACTTCCATCCCGCCGGCGATTCGTTCCGTATGCAGCAGCTCAGAAGCATTAACAACTTGATTATGACCTTTGGAGTTCACAAGCTGCATAATCCAATTCGCATATCCGGATTTTTGAACGTTCAATTTATCGCCATCGAGCAATACAAGTCCTTCCAGAATCGCCCTAGCAGTTTTAGTTTTCGTAGCTGATTGGATCGAGCTTAACGCCTCCGGAATATAAGTAGTCTTCAACGCATCCCATTTCAGGCATGTCCTGTCTGTTCGAAATACAGGGTAATCCGGATATTTCTCCTCAAACCATTCCGTTAAGCATTCATCGGCCGCGGTGTCCACAATTTCACGAACTGTCGCTTGCGCGGGTGCAGCAAAGCTCCAATCTGCCAACTTTTTCGTAATACCTCTATAAGTCATTTTAAACGCGGTTGGCATATTTACCTTGAACCACGAGGTTAATTCCTTAATGTAATGGTTAGCTTTTTCTTCGTATAACCCCTTCGTAGCGGTTGAAGCCGTTAACGCCATTTCCTTAGCCCCGGCATACTGCCTCAAATTATGGAACAGCGTCTGATCCTTCGTATCAAGCACGAAGAAAACTTCGTCCGGCTTCTTCTCATCCTTAAATTTTGGAACATCGAAAGCTTGTAAGAAATAGATATAGAAATCCCGCTCCGGCTGAGCCGTGGAACGTTCATTAGGCGCTCCGAAGAAAAGATAACCCGGCCTTGTTGCTTTGTGACTATACCAATCCAGCTCGTGTTGCCAGATTCGATAACCCGTAACATAAGTAGAAGGTGAACATTCCAGCACCCGTTCTAATACTTGAAAGTAATAACGATCTAATTGCTCACCACTTAGTGTTTCTGCCTTACTTGCAATGTGATCGTCTACGGGAACGTCCTTGTCTAGGTCAAGATAGTACTGTCCATTTTCTTGATTCGTGGAAATAAATTGATAGCTAACAGACTTCAATATCTCTTTCAGTGTTGACTCAACGGTAGCATCAAGAAACTCTACGTCCATATCACAGTTTTTATCGAACAAGAACAACTGATCCCGCATTTCCGAGGGTGTCATGCCAATTCGAACTCTTAGATCATCCGTTGTAAGTCGGAAGACAGATAGAGCCTGAACGATTCGTTTGGCCATCGGTTTGTATGACGGTTTTTGGAATGCATATTCGACCCTGTCCAGCAGGACATCTGCTTTCTCCATGACTTCCCGAACATCCGGATCCGAACGCAATGTGCTATCGGATTGGATATATGTCCAATAGCTATCGAAAGAAACAATCCCGGGGCTGTCTGTCGGAACATCTTGATCGAGAAGTTTTTCAATCTCATCGCTAATCGTTGTTAGAGCAACACGTTTCTCCGCAATTTTGACTTTCTGAAACGCAGTCAAATAGGCAGGATGAATCGGGAATAGTTCAACATACTTTTCAAGTTGCTCCCCTAACTTATCATATAATGGTGCGAACTTTTGCAAATGCTCGCGGATATAAGCTTTTTGGGTATCGTTCTTCTTAAGAAGCCGCTGCGAAACGACAAATTCAATATCTTCACGAGCAATAATAGCCTGAACCGTACGTTCCTTAACTCTTCTTAATTGCTCAGCTACAAAGGCAAATCGCGGATTATCAAACAGCATTTCCTGCACTCCGGTCATAAAGCGGAACCTTGTCGACTGTGTAATCTCGCCCATGGCCCGCAGGAAGTTAAGGTCCAGCATCAGTTCCTGTTCTTTCCGGCTGCGCAAATAATCCAACAATTCGTCTATTATGAGAAGAAGTCCATGATCTGGATACGTCTCGTGAAATGCGGACATCAATTTGACGAGCTCATCTTTATTGCTGACAACTTGAGAAAGCTCTGGCATTTCATAGTTAACACCAATGCTTTGTAAGTATTCCGTCATCTCCCGAAACAGCACTTCGCGAAACGGCATATCAATACCGTCGAACTCGATTCGAAGTACTTTAAACTTTCCTTCGATTTCTTTAGCTTTGGCTGCAACTGTCTGGTTATTCAATCGTGCACTCGTACCCGAATGTTCAGCCAAAGCAGCTATAACACTCATCAAATGCGATTTACCTGTTCCATAATTTCCGACAACCATGATCCCTTTATGGTCAATAGGACGTTCAAATTGCAATTGTTCGATGATGATATCATTTAACACTTCAGCCATCCGATTAGAAATGACATAATTATCAATAATGCTATCATCAGCGGTTCTTAATTCGATAATGGAGCGAATGGGTTCAAACTGAACAAGTTCGCGATATTTCATACTTAAAAAAGCCCCTTCACTATTAGATTTCGATAATATAACTGGAATACGAGTTATCACTTTGATAATATTCAGGATGTTCGGGTGTTGCGTATATTAAAGCGCCGTTCTCCAATGTGCCTGGCCAGTGGATTACGAGCGTCTTGTTCCCGCTCAAATTTTCGAACAACCGAACAGGGTTCTGCTTCAATTCGGTATCAAATAAATACTCAATATGGTCAAGGAAGATTACGTCCTTATTCTCTCGTACAATAAGAGACCTAAGTATCCTTCCTACTTCAAAAGGACGTCTTTCAGGTGGGAGTACTCGTAACTGCTCAGACAAAAGCAGGCCTACGTTAAGTGTAGGAATTTCCATCCGTTCAATGGCACCTTGCAATTCTTCTTGCGAATTCCGACTCACCACAACAAATAACATTTTATTTCTCTTGCTTCTAGAAGCCTCGACTGCCAAGGCAATCAATTCTTGTATATTAGACATAATTCACTCCGGTCATCCATTCATTTGATACCAAAAAATGAATCTCAAGAACTATTTCGACAACCCCAAGGCTTATTCCTGCCCATAATTACTTCAGCTCATTTACCATTTTACATAACATTGTTGACACATGTCTGTCAGCGAGTATATGTTCGTATTCCATACTAATGAAAAAGAAGAACACCCAGAATCCTTGGCTGTTCTTCTCATGTTAAATATTGCTGCACAATTTTTTCAATCCAGAGTAGTAGCGAATCCGCTCGATGTATGATCGAACTACACCTTATAACAAGAGCAATTTCACCTTCGGCGCGGCTGTTATCTATAACGATAAGGTGGTCAAGCAAATGGATCAAGCCCATATTTGTGTGTAAATTCCCTTCGGTTAGAGAAATAAATTAGCCAATCCGAGTCACTTTAGACACCACTTTTGTTGCCTGAGTTTCTCGCCATTCCAAGTACTCTCCCATATCGAGATATTTTTTGCCGCTTGCCCATTTTTCGTCTATCTCCATAAGTAAAGCTCCGATTAGGGAATAACAGATTCACGGTTAGGAAAAATGCGAATGACACGTTCTCGTCGGCGAATTTCTTCGTTGAGTCGCTCCATGCCATTCGTTGTCCGAAGTCGTTTTCGGTACTTTTCAGGGAGTTGAAGAACGGCTGTGGCATCATCAAAACCATTCTCCAAAACGGATATCGCCTTTGTAGCTTTGGACTCGTACGTTTCCACCGTTTGTTGCAACAACAACCGTGCCGTCTCAAGATCAGGCCCCTTGGAGTAGACTTAGAGAACTCGGTTCCACACAGTTCTTCCGTGATTTGGGCAACTTTTCGAGTTGATCCCCCATTCACCACCATCTCCATGAAGCCCTTGAGAAAGGCCATATCACTGGAGAGTCATGATTACTTTGGCACTTACAACCTGTCTACGTCGAAGCGAGTTGCTTGGACTTGAATGGAAGCATATCGACTGGGACAATGGAGTAATTGAAGTCTCACAAAGCATGATACACGCCTTAAAGGGAGACATTATTGTTAAGCAGCCGAAGACAAAAAACTCCATTCGAAAAGTTGCTTTACCAAATTCAATGCTCGAAGAATTGAAACAGTATTACGCTTATCGCTTAAATGAGCGTAAAGAAATGGGTGACAAATGGCGAGGTGGTGAATGGTTCTTCATCTTCTCCCATCCCGGTGGGCAACCTTTCCATCATGAGCGGCCCTATCTTTGGTTTAGACAGTTCATTATGAAAAATGGATTCAGATATATCCGGTTTCATGACCTGCGGCACACCTCAGCTACAATTTTGATTAATCAGGGAGTTCACGCGAAGATCATATCTGAACGCCTTGGCCACGGAAGCATTACAACAACAATGAACATTTACGGTCATGCTCTTCGATCAGCTGATCAAGCTGCTGCGGATAAGTTTGAGTCATTATTAACAAAAAAAGCATCCGAATAACAACAATGACGCTCAGGGGAAGTATGTCCTGGCGTCATTTTTATGTTCTTATAGGTTGATTTCCGATCAATTTTTACATCAATTTTACATCAACGCTGTTTTTGGACCTCTGTATTACTCATATGTCCGGCACTGTACTATAGAATAAAATCCAGTATTTATAAGGGTTTCATCGATCTGTATCATCCCTCACCAACAACACACAGCACTCCACATGCACCGTATGCGGGAACATGTCGACCGGCTGCACCTCAACGGTGCGGTACCCGCCGTCCTCCAGCACGCGCAGGTCACGCGCCAGCGTCGCCGGGTTGCAAGATACGTACACGACGCGCGGCGGCTTCATCTCGAGCAGCGTGTCGAGCAGCGCCGGGTCGCAGCCCTTGCGCGGCGGGTCGACCACGACGACGTCGGGAGCGACGCCCTCCTCCAGCCAGCGCGGCAGCACCGTCTCGGCCTCGCCTACGGCAAACTCCACGTTGCGCATACCGTTCAGCTCCGCGTTGCGGCGAGCGTCGGCGATCGCTTCCGGCACGATCTCCACGCCGTAGACGCGGCGGGCGCGCTTCGCGAGGAACAGCGAGATCGTGCCGATGCCGCAGTAGGCGTCGATGACGGTCTCCTCCCCGCTTAATGCCGCGTACTCCAGCGCCTTGCCGTACAGCACCTCGGTCTGCACCGGATTGACCTGGAAGAACGATCTCGGCGAGATGGCGAACTTCACGTCTCCGATGTAGTCGTAGATGACCTCTTGTCCCCATAACACGCGGGTTTCGCCGCCGAACACGACGTTGGTGCGGGCGGTGTTGATGTTTTGGCAGACGCTTACGACGCCCGGCACCGCTTCCCGGATCGCTTCGACCAGCCGCTCCGCGTTCGGCAGACGGTCGCCGTTGGTGACGAGCACCACCATGATCTCTCCGGTTCGGCGGGCGGTACGCACAACGACGTGGCGAAGCAGGCCGGTGTGCGTATCTTCCCGGTAGGCGGTCAGCCCCAGCACCGAACCGATCCGCTTCACGCGGAGCACGATCTCGTCGCTCTCCTCCTGCTGGATGAGGCAGGCGTCCATATCGACGATGCGGTGGCTGCCCTGCTCGTAGAATCCGCCGATCAGTCCGCCCTGCTGCTCGCCGATCGGCACTTGCACCTTGTTGCGGTAGCGCCAGGGATCGGCCATGCCGATCGTCGGGTGCACGATCACAGGGGGGCGGTCGGCGGCATCCGGCGGCCCGCCGGCTTCCGTCGGGGCAGAGTCGGCGGAGGCCACCGCCAGCTTCCCGATGCGCTGCAGCGCGTCGACGACGATCCGGCGCTTCGCCCGAAGCTGAGCCTCGTAGCTCAGATGCTGCAACTGGCAGCCGCCGCAGGCGTCGTAGACGGCGCACGGAGGGGCGACGCGGTCGGCGGAAGGCTCAACGACGTCCAACAGAGAGGCGAAGCCGTACTGCTTCTTCACCTTGCCGACGCGCACGCGCACCCGCTCCCCCGGCAGCGCGCCGGGAACGAACAGCGTGTAGCCCTCGTAGCGGCCGACGCCTTCCCCGTCATGGCCCAGGCCTACCACGTCGACGACGTACTCGCCGCCTTCGCGCACGGGCAGCTCGGCCGCCCACGCGGGCGGAGCCGGGTCCGGACGGGCGGAAGCCCCTCCCCGGCGGCCTGACGGCGCGGTCGGCGCGGCGGCTCCTCTCGGCTTGGCGCCGACGGCGGCGTTTGCGGTTGGCGGATTCGATTTCGATCGGCGGTGCCGGTTGTTTCTCATGGCGGCCTCCTCTTCCCCCGTTGAAATACGAAAACACCCCGGCGTACAGGGTGCTCTCCTCTACAGCTTTTGCTCAAGATCCATTATTCCAAGCGCCTTATCTGTAGCTCGATTGCCCCGTCGGATCGACGAGGATTTGCAGATGCTTCGGCAGCACCGTGAACACGCCCGGCAGCGTGCCGCCGAACTCGCCGTCCAGGTTGAGCTGGACGTAATCCGGCGAGGTGATCTCCACCTGCGACGTGCGGATATGCATGAGATGCGGATCGTCCATATGCTCGCCCCGAAGCACCAGCGTCACGACGCGGATGAAGTCGGCCAGGCTGCAGCGTTTAAGCAGGAACAGCTCGAATAGGCCGTCGTCCAGGCTCGCGTCCGGCGAGAGCTTCTCGAAGCCGGCGACGGAGTTGCTGTTCGCGATAAGGAACAGCATCACTTCCTCGTGCAGCTCCAGTTCCGGCGTCTTGACGTACAGCTCGATCGGCTTCAGCCGCGGCAGCTTCTCGATCCCCTTCATGTAATAGGCAAGCTGCCCCAGCACTGTCTTGAGCTTGCTCGGCACCTCGTAGGTCAGCTCCGTCATCGAGCCGCCCCCGGCGATATTGATGAAATATTTCTGGTTCACGCGGCCGACGTCGATCGGGCGGGCGTGCTGCTTCAGGATGATGTCGCAGGCTTGCTCCCAGTTGCGCGGGATGCCCAGCGCCCGGGCGAAGTCGTTGGTGGTGCCTACCGGCAGCAGGCCGAGCGGCGGCCGGTACTCCTTCTCGGCCATGCCGTTGATCACTTCGTACAAGGTGCCGTCGCCGCCCGCGGCGATAATATAATCGAACTCGCGCTCGATGGCGGTCGCCGCCGCAAGCGTCGCGTCGCCTTCGCCGATGGTGGCGTGCGCGGACACCTCCAGACCTCCCCGCTCCAGCCGGGCCAGCACATCGGGCAGGCGCTTCTTCATCTCTTCCCGCCCGGACGACGGGTTATAGATCAGTCGGACTCGTTTCGGTCTCAACCTTATTCACCTTGATTCTTCCGTTAGTGAAATTGCGATTCGATGGTTATTATACGTTCGAAATCATGGCTCGTTCCGCCAGACGGCTCACTTGGCGCTCCAGCCACTGCGTGACGCCGTCGTGGGGAAGCAGCGCCTCGCCCCCGTACCGGTAGTCGAACCCCTTCAGCCGTTCGGGGATCACCGATTGCGTAAAATACCCCTCACTCAAAAAAAGCGGCGCGACCACCGGCGTGCAATCGGGCCGACGGCGCTGCCACAGCTTCATCTTGCAGGGTATTTGATTCGGAAGCAGCATGGCGATATCGCTGGCCGCAAACCCGCCAAGGGCCTGCACCCGTTCCGCCAGCCGCCGCATGCCGCTTCGCCAGCGGCGGTGGAATTCGCGTTCCGCGCTCCCGTGTCCGACGAGGAGGAGCACCTCCCGGGCCGGGTCCCGCGACACGCGGCGGAGCTTCTCCCATAAGATCCGCGCGATCGCCGGATCGTCATCGATCGGCTCGCCGAAGTGCACACGCGCCTGGACGCGGAATTTCTTCAGGTCGGTCTCGCGGGACGGTTCGGCCTGCGCTCCCAGCGCCCATCGGATCTCGTCGAGATGCGTGCTGCCCGACGAGACGAACAGCGGCACAACCAGCAGGTCGGTGACGCCCCGAGCCTCCAGCGCGTCGATGCCGTCCTGAATCAGCCGCCCTTCCACCAGCTCCAGAAACGAGCAGAACTTCGGCAGGTCCGCAGGCCATTCTGCCCGTTCCACCGTCTCCTCCACCAGCTTCACCCAGCTTTCGCTGCGCGAGCCGTGGCTGATAAGCAATACGCCGAATTTGCGCATGCGCAATCCCCCCCGCTCACGCCGTCCGGCATTCGTAGACGGCATCGCCCGGCCTCGGCATGACTCGAACCTTGCTTGTCTTAATCATGCTAGCGAAACGGGCGGGAAAAGTCAATGTGACGATCAGCGTCCGAGACGCTCCAGCGTCATTTTGTAGCCGTCGTTGCCGTAGTTCAGGCAGCGCTTGACCCGCGAGATCGTCGCCGTGCTGGCTCCCGTCTCCGCCTCGATCTGATTGTAGGTGCTTCCCTTGCGGAGCATGCGCGCTACCTCCAGACGCTGGGACAGCGACTGAATTTCGTTGACCGTGCACAAATCGTCAAAAAACACATAACATTCCTCGACGGACTTTAAGGTCAAAATCGCCTCGAACAATTGATCGATCGCTTTATCGTTAAGCTTCTTTAGCTGCATGACATAATCCTCTCCTGCTCTTTCGGACTGCGTTTATTGCCCTATTGTATTCGACAAATTGTCCCCGGAATCCTTCCTTTACTTTTTCATGTCTTTAAAATTTTCATGCATCACCGGGCTAAATCGGTCGTGCCCGTTAAAGGGCTGACCGACCCGCAACCGAATCCGCTGACGCCGAATGTCCCGGCATCGGATGGTCACGGCCGGAGGACGGCCCGACCCGGCGCCCGCCGCGAAAATAGGCTTGTGTCTCCCGGGCGGGTGTCCATGCATAGCATACGCCTAGCTCATAGGATATGGGGAGATCATTCCGCCCGGGAAAGGATCGTGAGTGACGTGAATCAATCCTGGCAACCATATGGGCCGCAGCAGGGAGCGCCGCCCGGAGCGGCCGGCGCTACGCCCCGCAGCCAGCCTCGGCAGACCGTTCAGGGCGCCGGCGGCCAGCCCCAGCCGTACGCGGTGCCGGGCGCGGGGGCGCATCGGCCGGCGCAGCCGCAGTTATATGTCCAGGCGCAGCCGCATCGCAACAGTGTGCCGTTGCCGCAAGGGGCCGGCGCCGCGGGACAGGTCATACATCAAGCCCAGCCGGTAAGCATGTTGCCGGCGCCTGCTCCAGCGGCGCAGAACGGAGCCGGGCTGGGCAGCAAGCTGATGAACGTGCTCGGCAGCTTCAGCATGGCCGACGTCCAGAACTTCATGCAGCGCATGGGCGGCATCGAGGGCATCGTCGACAAGGTCGGCAAAGCGCAGCGCGTCCTGCAAAGCGTCTCGCAGATGGCTCCGATGATCAAGATCATCTTCGGTCTATTCGGCAAAGACGACAAGGAAGAAGAAACCGAGGAGACGAAGCCCCCCCGCAAGCGCAAGCGGCGCCGCCGCAAGAGAAAGCTTTCCAAGCGCCGCAGCCCGAGGAGACGCGCGGGACCGAAGCGAAGCCTGCCCCTGCGCAAGCGGCGTCCGATCCGGTAGGGCGGAAGGCCCCTCCGCCGCCGGGTCCGTCCCCGCCGCCAGAGAACATGCCGGGCATCGCCTCTCCGACGATGGGCGCACAGAGGACCGCCACGGCCTCCCGTCCGCGCAGGGAAGCCGAGCGGTCCTCTCCGGTCAGTAAAACTCGTAAAAATTCAGCGACAGCGATCCGACCTGGTAGCCTTGGTATTTCCGTTCGGCTTGGCGGGTCGAATCCGCCGCTCCCATCGCGTAAAACAGCGGCACGAAGTGCTCCCTCGCCCTCGGGGGAACGGCCGCGGACGCATGCGGGGCCAGCCTGTCGTACGCCATCAGTTCGCCCAGACGCCAGCCCTCCACGCGCTCCCGAATCCATTCGTCGAACTCCATCGCCCACGGCACTCCTTGGGGCTCCACCCCCATGCCGCGATCCCATTCGAGATAAGCGAAGTTGTGCACGAGACCGCCGCTGGCGACGATCAGAATATTGTCGTTCCGGAGCGGTTCGAGCGCGCGGCCGATCCGGTATTGATGCTCCGGTGTCCCGCGGGAATGGACGGACAACGCCACGACGGGAATATCCGCGTTCGGAAACATCCGCAGCAGCGGCACCCATGTGCCGTGGTCAAGCCCCCTGCTGTCGTCGAAGGAGGAGGCGACGCCCGCCGAGGCCAGCAACTCCGCGATCCGGTCGGACAAGCCGATGTCGCCCGGCGCATCGTACCGCAGCTTGTACAGTGGTTCGGGGAAACCGCCGAAGTCGTGATAAGTGCCGTTGAGCTCGCGCCGGCTGATCAACTGGCCCGGCACGTCCCAATGGGCCGTGATGCTGACGATCGCGGCGGGACGTTCCGGCAACGCGTCAGCGTATTTTTCCAGGAAGGCGGTATACGAATCCTGTTGAACCGCAAGCAGCGGAGCGCCGTGGGCCACGAACAAGCTCGGTTGTTTACTCATGCGGGTTCCCTCTTTTCGCTTCATTATCTTCACTAACTTACTAATTGTAAGTATACCATGACTTCCATCCGTCAGCAAGCCTCCATCGGCAAGCGGGTTCCTCCGTTCTCCGCTCTATCAGCCTTCGAATCTATAACGGCCGCCGCCAACCCGTCCCTGCGGCAATTTCCCCAAAATCCGCGCTTTTTCCTTAGCTATCAGTCTAGTCCTTCCAATGCGCCGAGGCATAGGATATAGAAGAAAAGGGAGGAAGGAGGTTAGCGGCATGTTTGTTGATCCTTACTCGAACTGGCAAGGCCCACGAAACCGCGATCGGACTCGCGGAGAAAGCCGGAGTCGCGGCGATAAAAGAAGTCGAGGCGAAGACCGGAGTCGCGGCGACGGGTCAAGCGTAATCGGCATTTTGCGCAGACTTTTTCCGGGTCAACGGGTGAACGTCTTTATCAACAGCAGGGTTCTGACCAATGTGCGTTTTATCAACGTGCAGGGCGGTGTCGCATATTTCTCGAATGGCACGATTACGGCTGTCCCCGTGTCCGATATTCGCGCCATCCAGGTTATCAGTTGACGATTTTTCTTTCAAGACCCCTTTTCAGGGGTCTTTTTTCACTCCAAAGCTTATATTCGGAGGTTCCATGATAGACCCGCGCGAATTCGGACAGCCTAAACGTATGGAATGCGATAGCGCCGAATAAGAAGCCGGCGAGGAGGCCGCGAACATGTCGGAATGGATCGACCGGGTTTATCCGTGTATGCTTCCGTTGGTGTTGTTGCTCGGAGTGTCCGCTGCCGTTTTTATCGTATGGAAAAACAAACGGAACATGCACTGACGAAAGCCGCGGCCCAAACGGCAGCGGACAGCCCCGCGGAGCATTTCCTCTATCGATATCCGGAGCTCGCGCGAACGCGCATGACGGCATATCCGGTCCGGAATTTCGACAGCGATCGGAAAATTTTTCGGTTTCCCCAAGTTTGTGATTTTTATCACAATCTCCGCCTCGGAAATGGTGTATGATGGAATCATCAAAGAGGTGATGAAAAAACCATCACCACCACGGAGGCGATACAGATGATGAACTGGTGGAGAAACAACATCGTGGCGGCTTGGGGGCTTCTGGTTCTCCGGCTGTATCTCGGCTGGATGTGGCTCGAAGCCGGCTGGCACAAGATTACGGACGGTTTCACGGCAAAAGGGTTTTTGACGAATGCCGTCGCCAAGCCGGTCGCGGATAAAGCGACAGGCGAGCTGATCTACCCGACGTATACGGCGTTTATCGAGCATTTCGCGCTGCCGAACGTGAAGCTGATCGACTTCCTGATTCCTTGGGGCGAGCTTCTCGTCGGACTCGGCTTGATCCTCGGCACGCTGACGACGGCCGCCGCATTCTTCGGGCTCCTGATGAACTTCATGTTCCTGATGGCCGGCACCGTAAGCACGAACCCTTGGATGGTGCTGATCGGCACGCTGGTGCTGGTAGCAGGCGCCAACGCGGGCCGGATCGGCGGAGACCTCTACGTGCTCCCCTACCTCCGCAAGCTGTGGAACCGGATGTTCGGCGGCCGGGGCGGCGACGGCAAGCTCGCTGGAAATGCGGCAGGCCGGACGGTCTGACGCCCGGTTCGCAAGCGGCGCCCGATCGGTTCGGATATCCCTCTCCCCAATCCCGTTCGGGTCCGCGCCGATGCCCAACGCCCTTGGCCGCCCTTCCGGCGGTGAAGGGCGTTGGCTCGTGCCGATCCGCCGCTCGGCGCGATCCGTGCCTCCGGCCCTTGCAAAACCCCCGCTTAACCGTACCGGAATACGATCCGCTGCGGTTGGCGGGGGTTTTCAAGTCTGACGAGGGCTTGGCGCAGCCGCTTTGCTTTATCTCAGCGCTTTTTTGGCGATATCGGTACGGTAATGCTTGCCTTCGAAGCGAATGAGATCCATCGCGGAGTACGCTTGCTCCCGGGCTTGGGCAATATCGCTTCCGAGTCCGACGACGCCCAGCACGCGGCCTCCATTGGTGACGAACCGGCCGTCCTTCATCGCGGTGCCCGCATGGAAGATCAGCGCCTTGTCCTTCGCTTGGTCCAGGCCGTCGATCGGCAAGCCCTTCGGATATGATCCCGGATATCCCTCCGACGCGGCGATGACGCATACGGCCGCTTCGTCGCTCCATTCAATATCCAACTGATCCAGACGCCCGTTCACGGTCGCCAGGAAAATGTCCAGCAGGTCCGTCTTCAGTCGCGGCAGCACAACCTGCGTCTCCGGATCTCCGAACCGCGCGTTGAATTCCACCGTCTTGGGCGTTCCGTCCGGCGTAATCATCAGACCGGCGAACAGCACGCCGCGGAACGGCCGGCCTTCGGCCACCAGCGCCTTGGCGGTCGGGATGATGATCGTGTCGATCGCCTTCTGCACGACCGACTCCGGAATGTGCGGCACCGGGGAATACGTGCCCATGCCGCCGGTGTTCGGGCCTTGGTCGTTGTCGAATACGGGCTTGTGGTCCTGGGCCGGCACCATCGGCCGTACCGTCTCGCCGTCGACGAACGACAGGATCGACATTTCCTGCCCTTGCATGAACTCCTCGATGACAACCCGGTTGCCGGAGGCGCCGAACACCTTGTCCTTCATGATGCGGCTCAGCGCTTCTTCCGCTTCTTCCATCGTATGGGCGACGGTGACGCCTTTGCCCGCGGCGAGACCGTCCGCCTTGATGACGATCGGGACGCCTTGCTTCATCAGATACGCATGCGCGTCCTCGTAATTGTCGAACGTCTCGTAGGCTGCGGTCGGGATTTTGTATTTTTTCAGCAGATGCTTCATAAACACCTTGCTGCCTTCGATCTCCGCCGCGTTCTTGCGCGGGCCGAATACGGCGAGTCCTCTCTCTTCCATATAGTCGACGATGCCGTCCGCAAGCGGATCATCCGGGCCGATGACAACCAGATCGATCCGATTGTCCACGGCGAATCGGCTCAGTTCCTCGAACTGGTTCACCTGAATCGGCACGCATTCGGCGAGAGCCGCGATCCCCGCGTTGCCGGGGGCGCAGTACAGCGCCTTGACGGACGGGCTTTTGCTCAGCGCCCAGACGATGGCATGCTCACGGCCGCCTTGGCCGACGACTAGAACTTTCACGAGATGTGAGACCTCCCCACTGGATTAAACAAGATCATGGCATACAGCCGCGATGCACATACGGCTCGGGCGGCCTGCGCCCCGAACGGCCCCCTATGCGCAACCGGATCGGCCAACGCCGACCCGGGTCGCGGGAGCTATGTTCAGTGTTTGAAATGGCGCACGTTCGTAAAGACCATCGCGATGCCGTATTTGTTGGCCGCGTCGATGGACTCCTGGTCGCGGATCGAGCCGCCCGGCTGGATGATCGCCGTAACGCCGGCTTGCGCCGCCAGTTCGACCGTGTCTCCCATCGGGAAGAACGCGTCGGAGGACAGCACGGAGCCTTGCGCTTTGATGCCGGCCTGCTCGATGGCGATGCGGGCGGACCCGACGCGGTTCATCTGGCCCGCGCCGACGCCGACCGTCATGTTGTCGCGAGCCAGCACGATCGCGTTGGACTTGACGTGCTTGACGACTTTCCAGGCGAACAGCAGTTGCTTCAGCTCTTCCGCGGTCGGAGCGCGTTCCGTCACGACCTTCAGGTCGGCTTCCGTGATCTGGCGCAGATCGCGGTCCTGCACAACCATGCCGCCGTCCACCGAGGTCAGGACATGCTCCGGCTGGGCGGCGGTCATCGCCGAACCGAGCTTCAGCAGGCGGATGTTTTTCTTCTTCGTCAATATCTCCAGCGCGGCCGGCGTGAAGTCCGGCGCGAGCACGATCTCCAGGAAAATCTCGCTGATCCGCCGGGCGGTCGGCTCGTCGATCGTCCGGTTCGCCGCGACGATGCCGCCGAAGATCGATGTGGGATCGGCCTCGTAGGCTTTCACGAAAGCTTCGTCGATATCCGCGCCGATGCCGACGCCGCAAGGATTCATATGCTTGACGGCGACGACGGCCGGCTCGGTGAATTCCTTGACGATCTGCAGCGCCGCGTTGGCGTCGTTGATGTTGTTATACGAGAGCTCCTTGCCGTGCAGTTGCTCGGCGGTCGTCAGATTGCCCGCCGAGGCGAGCGGCTTGCGGTAGAACGCAGCTTGCTGATGCGGATTTTCGCCGTAGCGGAGATCCTGGATTTTCTCGTACGTAACGGTGTACCGCTCGGGGAACGTCTCGCCGACTTGCGCCGACAAGTATTGGGAGATCAGCGAATCGTAAGCGGCCGTATGGCGGAACACCTTGGCCGCCAGGCGTTTGCGCGTGTCCAGCGTCGTGTCGCCCTGAGCCCGGATTTCTTCTAGGACCGCGCCGTAGTCCGCGGCGTCCACCACGACGGTGACGAACGCATGGTTTTTGGCCGCGGAGCGCAGCATCGTCGGACCGCCGATATCGATATTCTCGATCGCGTCCTCGTAGCTTACGTTCGGCTTGGCGATCGTCTCCGCGAACGGGTACAGGTTGACGACGACGAGGTCGATGTAGTCGAGTCCGAGCTCTTTCATTTGTGCTTGATGTTCCGGATTGTCGCGTACAGCCAGCAAGCCGCTGTGAACCGCCGGATGCAGCGTTTTGACGCGTCCGTCCATAATTTCCGGGAAGCCGGTGACGTCGGAGATGCCGATGACCGGAACGCCGGACTTCTCAAGCAGCGTCTTGGTGCCGCCGGTGGAGATGATTTCTACGCCTAGCTTGGCCAGCGCGGACGCGAACTCGACCAAGCCGGTTTTGTCCGACACGCTGATTAACGCGCGTTTGATTGCCACAGGGGATGCCTCCTTAAACTGGTATACGGTTGCGACTCTGGAGGTCGCCAGCGGGACGCGGGTCCTCCCGATCCGGGACGGTGACGCGACGGCTGCCCCGGCCGCCCTGCCGGACTGCCCGCCGGGTTGTCCGCCCTCCGTGCCCGCGTCGACACATGTCCGCCGATTGGCGGCGGACGGTTCGCCTGTTCCCGGCGAGCCTGCTGTTTCGTTGCGATTACGGGTGTTCGGCTTCGGCCGTTCATGCGGCCCCGGCCGCGATTATCGCCGAGCCGTTCTGTCGATCTCGACGCGCTTGCCGTCCACGACGCGCACGCGCCCCTCGCAGATCAGTTGGACCGCCTCGCGGTACAACTCGTGCTCGATGGCGTGGATGCGATCGGCGAGCGTCTCCTCCGTGTCGTCCTCCAGCACCTCGACCGCGCGCTGGGCGATGATCGGCCCCGTGTCCATGCCGCCGTCGACGAAGTGCACGGTCGCCCCCGTGACCTTCACGCCGTGTTCCAGCGCTTGGCGCACCGCGTGAAGGCCCGGAAACGCCGGCAGCAGCGATGGATGGATGTTGACGATCCGTTCCGGATACGCCTCCAGCAGCACCGGCGTGACGATCCGCATATAGCCGGCAAGCACGATCAGATCGATCTGATGCTCGCGCAGGCGGGATACGATCTCGGCCTCGTAGTCCTCGCGGGACGCGTAGTCGCGCGGCCGGAACGAGAAGACCGGCACATCGAGCCGGGCCGCCCGCTCGATGACGCGCGCCTGCGGCTTGTCGCAGACGAGCAAGCCGATATGCCCGTCCAGTAGGCCGGCGCGCTCCGCCTCCACCAGCGCTTGAAAGTTGGAGCCGTTGCCCGAGGCGAACACGGCGATGCGAGGCCGCCGCGCCGCGCCCGCCCCGCTCCCGGGATGCCGGCCGGGCGGCATCAGACCTGCACCCCCGCGAACGTCACGACGCGTTCGCCCGGCGTGACGCGGCCGATGCGGTACGGCTGCTCGCCGTGCTCGCGAGCGATCGCCATCGCTTGTTCCGCTTGCGCCTCCGGCACGATCAGCACCATGCCGATGCCCATGTTGAACGTCGTGAACATGTCGCGGTGACTGATGTCGCCGTCCCGCTGCATCAGCCGGAATATCGGCAGAATCGGCCACGAGCCGTAGTCGATCTCGACGTTCACGCCCTCCGGCAGCACGCGCGGAATATTTTCGATGAAGCCGCCGCCCGTAATATGCGCCATGCCCTTCACTTCCACGCGCTCCAGCAGCGCCAGCACGGACTTCACGTAAAGCTTGGTCGGCGTCAGCAGCACGTCGCCCAGCTTCTGCCCGCCCAGATCCGGATGAGGCGCATGCAGATCGTAGCCCATCGTCTCCAGCAGCAGCTTGCGCACAAGCGAGTAGCCGTTGGAGTGAACGCCGCTCGAGGCCAGTCCGATAACCGCGTCGCCCGGCTTGATGTTCGCTCCGGTCACGAGCTTGCTCTTGTCAGCCACACCGACGGCGAAGCCGGCGATGTCGTATTCGCCCTCGCCGTACATGCCCGGCATCTCGGCCGTCTCGCCGCCGATCAGCGCGCAGCCGGACTGCGCGCAGCCGTCCGCG
This sequence comes from Paenibacillus thermoaerophilus, assembly GCF_005938195.1. Taxonomy (GTDB): domain Bacteria; phylum Bacillota; class Bacilli; order Paenibacillales; family Reconciliibacillaceae; genus Paenibacillus_W; species Paenibacillus_W thermoaerophilus. The sequence goes on along the minus strand of NZ_VCQZ01000014.1, from coordinate 87,372 downwards.
ATGCCTTTGACGATCGATTCGATCTTCTCCGGCACGATCTTGCCCGTCGCCAGATAATCGAGGAAAAACAGCGGCTCCGCGCCCTGCACGACAATGTCGTTCACGCACATCGCCACGGCGTCGATGCCGATGGTGTCGTGCTTGTCCATCATAAACGCCAGCTTCAGCTTCGTGCCGACGCCGTCCGTCCCGGACACCAGCACCGGCTCCTCGTATTTGTGCTTGTTCAGGCCGAACAGTGCGCCGAAGCCGCCCAGGTCGGTCAACACTTCGGGACGGAACGTCTTGCGAACGTGCTTTTTCATCCGTTCCACGGCTTCATTGCCCGCGGCGATATCCACGCCGGCTTGCTTATACGCCTCAGAAGACACCGGATCCACTCCTTCATGCTTGGTGAAAAATAACGCGGGAGTCCCGCCCTCCGCTCAGTCGCAGCCTCCGCAGCCGACCGCCGCGCTCCCGTCTGGAACCGGCGTCGGATAGTCGTTGTCGAAGCAAGCGGTGCAATGGCCGCGGTTGTACTCCTGCCCGGGCCGCCCGATCGCGGCGAGCAGCCCTTCCTTCGACAGGAAATGCAGCGAGTCCGCGTTGATCGCCTGGCGAATCTCCTCGATCGTCTTGGACGAGGCGATCAGCTCCTTGCGGTCCGGCGTATCGATGCCGTAGAAGCAAGGGTTCATGTATGGCGGCGAGCTGATGCGCACATGCACTTCCTTGGCGCCCGCCTCCCGCAGCATATTGACGATGCGCAGCGACGTCGTGCCGCGCACGATCGAGTCGTCGATCATGACGACACGCTTGCCCTCGACGACCTTGCGCACCGCGCTCAGCTTCATCTTGACGCCCCGCTCGCGCAGCTCCTGGCTCGGCTGGATAAACGTGCGGCCCGTGTAGCGGTTTTTGATCAAGCCGATCTCGTACGGGATGCCCGTCTGCTCCGCGTAGCCGATCGCCGCCGATATGCTGGAGTCCGGAACGCCGGTCACGACGTCGGCGTAGACGAACGCTTCCTTCGCGAGCTGGCGTCCCATGTTTTTGCGCGCGGTATGCAGATTGATGCCGTCGAGGTCGCTGTCCGGACGCGAGAAATAAATATATTCCATCGCGCACAGCGCGCGGCGCTGCATCGTCGCGAAGCGGTCTTCGTGCAGGCCGCCGGCGTCCAGCACCAGCAGCTCGCCCGGCTGGACGTCGCGGATGTAGCTCGCGCCGATCGTCTCGAACGCGCAAGTCTCCGACGCGAACACGTACGCGTTGCCCAGCTTGCCCATCACAAGCGGACGCAGGCCGTGCGGATCGGAAGCGACAAGCAGTTTGTCCTTCGTCATGATGAGGAACGCGAAGCCGCCGCTTACCTGGCGCAGCGCTTCCTTCGCCGCGGACACGATGTCGGGCTGCTTGGAGCGCGCGATCAGGTGGATCATGACCTCCGTATCGCTTGTCGTCTGGAAGATCGAGCCCGACTCCTCCAGCCGCTTGCGGATTTCCGGCGCGTTGACGAGATTGCCGTTCGTGCAGATCGCCAGATCGCCGCCCTTGTATTTGAACACGAGCGGCTGCGCGTTCGCCAGCTTGCTCTCACCGGAGGTCGAGTAGCGCACATGGCCGATCGCCACGCTGCCCTTCAGCGATTGCAGCCGGTCCTTGTCGAACACTTCCTTGACCAGACCCATGTTGCGATAATAATGGAAGTCTTCGCCGTCCCGCGTGCAGATCCCTGCGCTCTCTTCGCCGCGGTGCTGCAGCGCGTGCAGACCGTAGTAACAAAGAGACGAAGCGTTCGGGTAGCCGAACACGCCGAATATGCCGCATTCCTCGCGGAGCCGGTCAAACGGACCGTCCTTGCCGCTGCCTTCGTTGTAGAAATCGCCCGTCCACTGCTCGCGAAGCGAGCGCAGTTCGTCCGCCGAGCCGGCGTCGCGCGAGATAACGGATTCGCGAAGCGCCGCCTGGCTGCCGATCGGCTGGGAAGCCATGAAGGGAACCACCTTTCCATCTCCAGAACGAAGCCCTCGATGCCTGCTGCGTCTGGCTGAGATTTGACGGGCCCGCCCCTTCGTTACCGGCCGCGCGGGGCGGCGGCACGGCATCCGGAGACGGGGCCCGGCTCAATGTCTTCAACGACAAATTAGCTGGAACATATCCCGTTCGATTGGTTGGGGCCATTTCGACTTGCCGGGCAGCCCGATCGCCGCCGGACAACGTTCCCGGCGCGGGCGTCCGCCCGCCGGCTTACTTCGCCATCGCGGCCGGGATCGCGTCCTTGAACAACCGGGTCAGCTTGCCGACCTCGGCGTCGATGACGGCGCGGCCGTTCACGCTGACGCGCAGCGACTCGCCGCCGACGGTGCCGAGCCGCGCGCACGGCACGCCAGCCGAGACAAACGCCTGAGCCAGCGCATCGGCGTTAGCCGGGGACGCGCTGACGAGCACGCGCGACTGGCTCTCGCTGAACAGCGCGAAGTCCGCGCGCAGCTCTGTCGCGACGTCGACCGAAGCACCGATCTTGCCGCTGATCGCCGACTCGGCGAGCGCCACCGCGAGACCGCCCTCGGACAAGTCGTGCGCCGATGCGACAAGACCGCTGCGGATCGCGCCGAGCAGCGCCTGCTGCAGCTTGCGCTCGACCGCCAGATCGATCTGCGGCGGGCGTCCTTCGACGACGCCGTGCAGCACCTTCTGGAATTCGCTGCCGCCGAGCTCGGCTTTTGTCTCGCCCAGCAGGAAGATGACGTCGCCTTCCTTCTTGAAGCCCTGTGTCGTGATATGATCGACGTCGGCGACGAGACCAACCATGCCGATCACCGGCGTCGGGTAGATCGCGCCTTTGGCGTTCTCGTTGTACAGCGAGACGTTGCCGCCGATGACCGGCGTCTCCAGCACGCGGCACGCTTCGGAGATGCCGTCGGCCGCTTTTTCCAGTTGCCAGAAAATTTCCGGCTTCTCCGGGCTGCCGAAGTTCAGGTTGTCCGTAATCGCCAGCGGCTCGCCGCCGGAGCAGACGATGTTGCGCGCCGCTTCCGCGACCGCGATGCGTCCGCCGACTTCGGGATCGAGGTAGACGTAGCGTCCGTTGCAGTCCGTCGTCATGGCCAGCGCTTTGCGCGTGCCGTCGATGCCGACGACCGCCGCGTCCGAGCCCGGGGGCACGAACGTATTGGTGCGCACCATATAGTCGTATTGATTGTAGACCCATTCCTTGCTGGCGATGGACGGTGTGGCGAGCAGCTTTTCCAGCGCTCCTTGCAGATCCGTCACTTCCGGGTAGCGGGTCGTGTCGACATGGGCATTCTCTTCATAATAAGCCGGCACTTTGGAAGGCTTGTGGTACACCGGGCACTCGTCGACCAGCGCGGTGACCGGGATGTCGCCCACGACTTCGCCGTGATGAATGAGCCTCAGTCTGCCGTCGTCGGTTACTTTGCCGACCGTCTCGCAGATCAGGCCCCATTTGCGGAAAATGTCCTTCGCCTGCTGCTCATGCTCCGGCCGGACGACAAACAGCATGCGCTCCTGGGACTCGGACAGCATCATCTCGTACGCCGTCATGCCCGGCTCGCGCTGCGGCACGCGGTCCAGCACCAGCTCCATGCCGTTGCCGGCCTTGCTCGCCATCTCGGAGCTGGAGCAGGTCAGACCCGCCGCGCCCATATCCTGAATGCCGACGACGATGCCGGACTTGATCAGCTCGAGGCAGGCTTCCATAACAAGCTTCTCCATGAACGGGTCGCCGACCTGAACCGCCGGACGCTTGGACTCGGACTCCTCCGTCAGCTCCTCGGAGGCGAACGTCGCGCCGTGGATGCCGTCGCGGCCCGTCGCCGGTCCGACGTACAGCACCGGGTTGCCGATGCCTTTGGCCACGCCGCGCTGAATCTCGTCGTGGTTGATGAGTCCGACGCACATCGCGTTAACGAGCGGGTTGCCCTCGTAGCTCTCGTCGAACACGACTTCGCCGCCGACCGTCGGGATGCCGATGCAGTTGCCGTAGCCGGCGATGCCGCTGACGACGTTCTCGAACAAATATTTCACGCGCTCGTTGTCCAGGCGGCCGAACCGCAGTGAGTTCAGCAGCGCGACCGGACGCGCGCCCATCGAGAAGATGTCGCGGATGATGCCGCCGACGCCCGTCGCCGCGCCTTGATACGGCTCGATCGCGGACGGATGGTTATGCGATTCGATCTTGAACACGACGGCCTGGTTGTCGCCGATGTCGACGATGCCGGCGCCTTCGCCCGGCCCCATCAGCACGCGGGGGCCGGTCGTCGGGAACTTCTTCAGGATCGGCTTCGAGTTTTTGTACGAGCAGTGCTCCGACCACATGACGGAGAACACGCCGATCTCGCAGTAATTCGGCTTGCGGCCGAGAAATCCGCAGATTTTGGCGTACTCTTCGTCCGTGACGCCCATCTGCTTGTACAGCTTTTGTTGTTCGATTTGTTCTGCCGTAGGTTCCTTAGCCGACAACTGCTGAGCCATGCTGTTCCCTCCATGCGTTCAGGATCGATGTGAACATCCGTTTGCCGTCCTCCGAGCCGAGCAGTTGGTGCACGGCGCGCTCCGGGTGAGGCATCATGCCGAGCACGTTGCCGCGTTCGTTGCAGATGCCCGCGATGTCGTCGACGGAGCCGTTCGGATTGTCGTGCGCATAGCGGAAGACGATCTGGTTGTTTTGCTTCAGGCGCTCCAGCGTCGCCTCGTCGCAATAATAGTTGCCTTCGCCGTGCGCGATCGGGATGTTGATCTCCTCGCCGGCCGCGTATTGGTTCGTGAACGGGGTCCGGTTGTTCTCGACCCGCAGGATCGACGGGTGGCAGCGGAATTTCAAGGTTTTGTTGCGCAGCATCGCGCCCGGCAGCAAGCCGGACTCCAGCAAAATCTGGAAGCCGTTGCAGATGCCGAGCACGTATTTGCCCTGCTCCGCGGCTTTCACGACCTCGTTCATGACCGGCGCGAAACGGGCGATCGCTCCGCAGCGCAGGTAGTCGCCGTAAGAAAAGCCGCCCGGCACGAGGATGGCGTCATATTGGGACAAGTCCGTGGCGGTGTGCCACACGTAATCGACCGATTCGCCGATCGACTGGACCGCTTTGTAGCAATCGATGTCGCAGTTGGAGCCCGGGAATACGAGCACTGCAAAGTTCATGGCGTTTCCTCCCGTCCCTTATGTTTTATACGAGGTCGAACCGGTAGTCTTCGATGACGGTGTTGGCCAGCAGCTTCTCGCACATCGCTTTGACGCGGGCTTCGGCTTCGCTGCGGTCGTTCGTGTCCAGCTCCAGCTCCAGGTATTTGCCGATGCGGACGCTGCCGACTTCCTGGAAGCCCATCGAGTGAAGCGCGCCCTTTACGGCGCTGCCTTGCACGTCGAGAACGTTTTGTTTGATCGTGACGTATACGGTCGCTTTCATAGGGAGTGTTGCCTCCTCGAAATAGTAGGGTAAGGGTGCTCGGGTGGCTCGCGCGGCTCCACGTTCCGCCGAGTCCGAATGCGAATACGATAAAATTTTATCGTTAACGGGTTTGTCGGGCGGCGTTTTATCGGCGAATACGATAAAAAATATCATTACCGCCGGAATTTTCGGTCTAATGAAGGCTATATCGGGCCGATTGCGATATTTTATATCGTTAAGACTGGATCGGCTTGGTCGATTTTGGCGATTACCGATATTTTATATCGTTAATTCCGCGAGGCAGCCGCTTCCCGCCGGGGAGGCGCCCCGCGCGCCGCGAGCCTCGCCAGGGACACCGCGCGCACCAGCGCACTCTCGCTGCCGTGGCGCCGCTCGCGCTCCGGCAAGCCGTCGCCGCCGGGCTTCCGCCGCCTCCCGGCGCCGCGCTATCCGCGCGGAACGCCCGTCAGGCGGGTGTATATATCGCGGTACCGGCGCGTCGTCTCGGCGACGACATGTTCCGGCAGCGGGTCCGGCTCGCTGTTTTTGTCCCAGCCCGATCCGGCCAGATACGTCCGGACCGGCTCTTTGTCCATGCTCTCGATCTCGGTGTCGAGCGCATAGTTCTCCTGCGCCCAGTAGCGCGACGAGTCCGGAGTGAAAATCTCGTCGATCAGGATGATCCGCCCGTCGATCTCGCCGAATTCGAACTTCGTGTCCGCGAGGATGATGCCCTGGCTCAAGCAGTGGTCATGCGCGTAACGGTACAGCCGCAGCGACTTCTCGCGCAGGTCCGCCGCCGTATCCGCGCCGACCAGCTCCGCCATCCGCTCGAACGGGATGTCCTCGTCGTGGCCGACGTCGTTTTTCGCCGCGGGGGTGAAGATCGGCTCCGGCAGCCGCTCGTTCTTGCGCAGTCCCTCCGGCAGCTTGACGCCGTTCACTTCGCCGGACTTCCGGTACTGCCGCCAGCCGCCGCCGGTTATATACCCGCGCACGACGCATTCGATGTCGATCCGCTTCGCCTTCTTCGCCACCATGATCCGGTCGCGGAACAGCTCGCGGTCTTCGGCGGCGATCACGCCCGCCGGAAGCCGGTCGATGTCGGCGTGCACGACATGGTTGTCCTGAATGCCCGCCGTGCGCTCGAACCAGAACTTGCTGATCAGATTCAACATGTTGCCCTTGTCCGGCACTTCGGGCCGCAGCACGTAGTCGAACGCGCTGATCCGGTCGGTGACGACGATCAGCATATGCTCGCCCAGATCGTACAGTTCCCGAACCTTTCCTTTATAAATCAGCGGCGCATGGACCCGGCCGACCGCCGTTCCCAATGTAAGTATGCTCATGGGATTCCCTTCTCCTCCTCATCCGTTCGCGGCCGCAGCATCGGCCCGCCGCATCCGGCCGGCAGCCCTTCAAGCAGGGTCACCGCCCCGCCGGACGGCTGCTCCGGTTAATCCAGCAAGCCCAGCCGCTTGAAGATCGTGTCGACGTGCTTGACGTGCCACGAAGGGTCGAACGCGTCCTCGATATCCTCGGGGGTCAAATACTTCGTGATCACTTCGTCGCTCTCGACGATCTCGCGGAACGGCCGCTGCTCCTCCCATGCCTGCATCGCGCGCGGCTGAACGGTATCGTACGCCGTCTCGCGGGAGAGGCCCTTGTCGATCAGCTTCGTCATGACGCGGCCGGAGAACGGCACGCCGTACGTGCGCTGCATGTTGCGCTTCATATTTTCCGGGAACACGGTCAAGTTCTTGACGATGTTCATGAACCGGTTCAGCATGTAGTCCAGCAGGATCGTCGCGTCCGGCAAAATGACGCGCTCCGCGGACGAGTGCGAGATGTCGCGCTCATGCCACAGGGCGACGTTCTCGTACGCCGTGATCATATGGCCGCGGATGACGCGGGACAGCCCGGACATGTTCTCGCAGCCGATCGGATTCCGCTTGTGCGGCATCGCGGACGAGCCCTTCTGGCCTTTCGCGAACGGCTCCTCGACTTCGCGGAACTCGCTTTTTTGCAGCGCCCGGATCTCGGTTGCGAACTTGTCGATCGACGTCGCGATCAGCGCCAACGTCGCCATATAGTCCGCGTGGCGGTCGCGCTGCAGCGTCTGCGTGGACACCGGCGCCGGGCTGAGGCCCAGCTTCTCGCACACGTACTGCTCCACGAACGGGTCGATGTTCGCATACGTGCCGACCGCACCCGAGATTTTGCCGAACTGGACGTTTTTGGCCGACTGGCGGAAACGCTCCAGGTTGCGCTTCATTTCTTCCATCCACAGCGCCATTTTCAGCCCGAACGTCGTCGGCTCCGCATGAACGCCGTGCGTCCGGCCCATCATAACGGTATCTTTATATTTGACCGCTTGCTCGCGCAAAATTTCGATGAAGTTCACAATGTCGCGCTCTAAAATCTCGTTGGCCTGCCGCAGCAAATACCCGAGAGCGGTGTCGACCACGTCGGTGGACGTCAAGCCGTAGTGGACCCATTTGCGCTCCTCGCCGAGCGACTCCGACAAGCAGCGGGTGAAGGCGATCACGTCGTGGCGGGTCTCCTGCTCGATCTCGTAGATTCGGTCCACGTTAAACGTTGCTTTTTCCCTCAGCCGCTTCACGTCTTCCTTGGGGATGACGCCAAGCTCCGCCCAGGCCTCGCAGGACAAAAGCTCCACTTCGAGCCATGCCTTGAATTTGTTTTCCTCCGTCCAGATCCGTGCCATTTCCGGTCTCGAATAACGCGCTAGCATGTTCAACCTCCGTCATCGTCAAAAATAGGATTCGGCCGCCGGGTTCGACGGCCCGGCATCCCCGGCCAGGGGACAAGACTATTTACCGGCAATTACGGCCGATCGCCCCTTCGTCTGCCGGCCGGCGGGGAACTTATCCCCGCTCCCGGTCCCGCCAGATCGGCGACCGCCGCACCCATTCGAGCGCCTGCTCCGTGTCGGCCGTCAGCAGATTGATATGCCCCATCTTGCGCTGCGCCTTCGCCTCGGCCTTGCCGTACAGATGCACCTTCGGCACGACGCCTTCCGGCAGGCTCGGGTCGTCCTCGCGGAGCCAGTCCAGCACCGGCTGCACATGCTGGCCGAGCACGTTCACCATAACGACCTGCGTCAGCAGGCCGACCGGTCCGAGCGGCAGGTTGCAGATCGCGCGCAGATGCTGCTCGAACTGGGACGTCTCGCACGCTTCCATCGTGTAGTGGCCGGAGTTGTGCGGTCTCGGCGCCAGTTCGTTCACGTAAAGCTCGCCTTCCGCCGTCAGGAACATCTCGACCGCGATCAGCCCGACCGCGTCGAGCGATTCGGCGATCCGGACCGCCAGCTCCTCCGCGCGCTTCAGCACGTCCGCTCCCGCGCGGGCCGGCACGATAGACAGATGCAGAATGTTGTCCACGTGGACGTTCTCGGCCGGCGGGAACGCCCTCGTCTCGCCGCGCGGACTTCGCGCCGCGATAACGGACAGCTCCCGCTCGAAGCGGATGAACTGCTCCAGCACCAGCTCGGCCGATCCGCCTCCGAGCGCCGCGAACGCCTCCGCCAGCTCGGCTTCGTCGCCTCGGCGAATCACGAACTGTCCTTTCCCGTCGTAGCCGCCCATACACGTCTTCAGCACACAGGGCGTTCCGAACCGCGATACCGCCTCGCGCAGCCCCTCCAGATCTCGGATCTCCGCATACGGCGCGACCGGCGCGCCGGCCGCCTCGATCGCCCGCTTCTCCCGGAGCCGGTGCTGCGTCGTATACAGGAGCCGGCTGCCTTGCGGCACGTACGATTCCTCCTGCAGAAGCTTCGCGACTTCGGCGTTGACATTCTCGAATTCGTACGTAATGACGTCGGAGAGCTCCGCCAGTTGGCGGGCGGCCGCCACGTCGTCGAACGCGGCGACGATCTGCTTGTCCGCCACCTGTCCGCAAGGCGAGTCCGCTCCCGGATCGAGCGTCACGAAACGGTATCCCATATTGCGGCCCGCGATCGCCAGCATGCGGCCGAGCTGCCCTCCGCCGAGCACGCCGATGGTCGAGCCGGGCAATATCGTCGGGTGCGATTCGGTTTTGTTCTGAACTGCTGCTGTCACGTCACGTCCTCCTCGGGGTTCTGTCTCAAACGAGCTCGGATGCCGACGCCAGCACCTGTTCGCGCGTCGCCGCGCGTCGCCGGCGAAGCTTCGCGAGCAGCTCCGCGTCGTTCGTCGCCAAGATCTGAGCCGCCAGCAGTCCGGCATTCACCGCTCCCGCCGTGCCGATCGCCACAGTCGCAACAGGCACGCCGCCCGGCATCTGCACGATCGACAGAAGCGAATCCAGCCCGTTCAGGTTCGACGATTTGACCGGCACGCCAATCACCGGCAACTCCGTCTTCGCCGCCACCATCCCGGGCAGATGCGCCGCTCCGCCGGCGCCCGCGATGATCACCTTGAGCCCCCGCTCGACGGCGGTTTCGGCGTATTGGAACATCAGATCGGGCGTGCGGTGCGCCGATACGACCCGCTTCTCGTACGCGATGCCCAGTTCGTCCAAAATCGCGCAAGCGTGCTTCATCGTCTCCCAGTCGGATGTGCTGCCCATAATGACGCCAACCTGAATGGCCATGATCGTAAATCCCCCATGTGCAAAATGAAAAAAGTCCAAAGTCCGGACTTCATCGCTCCCGGCCTCTTGGACGTCTCTTATTCCTGCCGAATCCGCCGGCCAGTGGCCGGCCGCTTCCGGCGGCTGACACCGAAATTTGCTTCATTGCTCTTTTCAGTGTACCCCCGCAGGAGCCGGACGTCAAGCGTAAAACCGAACATTTCGGTCGATATTTTGTTGATCATTCGTTTTTTATCAGGGTGTGACGAACCGGTCCGTCGACTTCGTTCGTCTCCGGCTTCGCCGCAACGTTTCTGCAATTGGCTTCGTCCATCGCGCGCTTGCCGGCCTCTCCGCTTCCGGGCTTCGTATGTCCCGGAATGGCGATTTGCCAGGAAGGAGGACGCCGGGCCCGCGAGAGACTATAAAAGGCGACCCTCCGAAGCTTGCGCCGCTTCGAAAAGCCGCCTTCTCACTCCTTATTCTCCGCCAAGGAAGGCGTAACGGATTACGATCAGCACCGTCAGCACCCACATCAGCCAGTGGACGTTGACGCGCTTCGTCGTGAAGAAGTTGCTGATCGTGCCCAGGAACGTATAGCTGACGATCCCGGCTGCGATTCCGTTAGCGATGCTGTACGTGAACGGCATCATGACGATCGTGAGGAAGGCCGAGAAGGCGAGCAGGAAGTTGTCCCACTCGATCTGGCGCACTTGCGCCATCATCAGGACGCCGACGATAATCAGCGCCGGAGCGGTAGCCGCGGACGGAACCGTCAGCGCCAGCGGCGCGATGAACAGCGCCAGCAGGAACAGGACGCCGGTCGTTACCGCCGTCAGCCCCGTGCGGCCGCCTTCGGCGACGCCGCTCGTGCTTTCGACGTAAGCGGTGATCGTGCTCGTGCCGAGCAGCGCGCCCGCGCTGACCCCGGCCGCGTCGACGAGCATCGCTTTGCCGATTGTTTTCTCGCCTTTCTCTTGATCCTTCAGCAGACCCGCCCGATCGGCCGTGCCGACCAGCGTGCCGAACGTGTCAAACAGCTCGACGAACGTGAAGACGAAGATGATCTCGACGATGCCGACGCCGATCGCGCCCGCGATATCCAGCTTCCCGACCGCCAGGTTGCTGAAGTCCGGCAGCCAGTTGCCGCTTAATCCGTCCAGGTTCGTAACGCCCATCGGAATGCCGATCAACGTCGCCGCGATGATGCCGATCAGCAGCGCCCCCCGAACCTTCATCACCATCAGCAGTGCGATCAGGAACAGCGTAATCAGCGTCAGTTGCGTATCCCGGTTGTGGATCAGATCGCCGAGAATGATGTTGAACTGGTTCGAGCTCAGCACCGCGCCCGCCGCCTCGTCCACCTTCGTGCCCGGGTTGACGCTGACCATCATCAGATTGCTCAGCTTGAGCCCGATAATCGTGATGAACAGGCCGATGCCGACCGTAATCGCGTACTTCAGGTTATGCGGCACGGCGACCAGCAGCATCTGCCGGACTTTCGTCACCGTCAGGATAATAAAGACAATGCCGGACAGAAACACCGCGCCCAGCGCGATCTGCCAGGTGATTTCGCCGCCCGAGGACAGGACGACGGTCATAAAATAAGCGTTAAGCCCCATGCCCGGCGCCAGCGCGATCGGAACGTTGACGAAAAAGCCCATCGCCAGCGTCACCAGCCCCGCGCCGACGGCCGTCGCGAAAAATACAGCCTCATTCGGGATGCCGGCCCCGCCTTCGCCCAAGAACAGCGTGTTGACGAACAAAATGTACGCCATCGTCATAAAGGTCGTTAAACCGGCGATCAGCTCGGTGCGCACTGTCGTCCCGTGCTCGCGCAATTTAAATAAACGATCCAATGCCATTTCCCCCTTTTTCCCCATGAAAAAAAGTATTCCCGGAAACGCAAAAAATCCCGCAAGCAATTGTGCCTACGGGATTCCACGTTCGATCGGGTTCTCGGTCGCATACGGACGCCTGGCGCAAAAACGACCGCACGACAAATAAGCCCGACCTCTTCGTAGAAGGATCATTCTCGGTGACCCCGTAGAGACTCCCAGGCCATATTCCCGGGATTATACGAAAAGTGTCGATTTCCACAACTAATCATAAACACGCCGGATTGAGGTTGTCAATGGGATTTATAACTAAGCTCGAATCGATTCGCGCGCTTGAACGGGAGTCGGGGAAGCGGCATCAGGGGAGGCGCGGGAATAGGCGAAGCTCGGGAGAAGCGCGGGTCCGCGGGGCAGCCCGCACCGGGGAGCGCCGAGCGCACCGCGCGCCGCGGCAAATTATCGCCCGGCAGGCCAAAAAGCCCCGGGCGCGGGAAGTTCCCGGCCGGGGCTGGCGTAAAATATGCGGCTCTTATTATTCCCACTCGATCGTCGCCGGCGGCTTCGACGTCACGTCGTAGACGATCCGGTTGACGTTCGGCACCTCGTTGACGATCCGGTTGGAGATGCGCTCCAGCACGTCGTACGGGATGCGGGCCCAGTCCGCCGTCATGCCGTCGATCGACGTCACCGCGCGGATGCCCACCGTATGCGAATACGTGCGCTCGTCGCCCATGACGCCGACGCTCTTGATGTTCGGCAGCGTGGTGAAGTATTGCCAGATCTCGCGGTCGAGACCGGCTTTGGCGATCTCCTCGCGAAGAATCGCGTCGGATTCGCGCACGATCTCCAGCTTCTCCTCCGTCACTTCGCCCAGCACGCGGATCGCCAGACCCGGTCCGGGGAACGGCTGGCGCCAGACGATCTCCGGCGGCAGGCCGCATTCTTCGCCGACGCGGCGCACTTCGTCCTTGAACAGCGCCTTCAGCGGTTCGACCAGCTTGAACTTGATGTCCTTCGGCAAGCCGCCGACGTTGTGATGGGACTTGATCGTCTGCGCGGTAGCCGTTCCGCTCTCGACGATATCCGTATACAGCGTGCCTTGCGCTAGGAATTCGAAGTCGTCGAACTTCGCGGATTCCTCCTGGAACACGTAGATAAACTCGTTGCCGATAATCTTGCGCTTCTGCTCCGGATCGGATACGCCCTTCAGCTTGCCGAGGAACCGGTCCTTCGCGTCGATCTTGACGACCTTCATGTCGAACTTGCCGACGAACGTGTCCATGACGCTCTCCGCTTCGCCCTTGCGCAGCAGGCCGTGATCAATGAACATACAGGTCAGTTGGTCGCCGATCGCTTTATGAACCAGCACGGCCACGACGGACGAATCGACGCCGCCGCTGAGCGCACACAGCACCTTTTTGTCGCCGACCTGCTCGCGAATCTCGCGGATCGTATTCTCCACGAACGATTCCATCGTCCAGGTCGCCGAGCATCCGCAGATGTCGAACAGGAAGTTGCCGATCAATTCGTTGCCGTTCACCGAATGGCGAACCTCGGGATGGAACTGTACCCCGAACAGCTTGCGGTCCGCGTTGCTCATCGCCGCGACCGCATGATCCGTGGCGGCGTCCAGCACGAAGCCGGCCGGCAGCTCGGTGACATGGTCGCCGTGGCTCATCCACATCACTTGCTTCGGTTCGAGCTTGCCCAGCAGACGGCTGTGCGGCTTGAACTCGACCTCGGCCCGGCCGTACTCGCGTTTACCCGCGCGTTCGACCTTGCCGCCCAACTGATAAGCCATCAGTTGCATGCCGTAGCAGATGCCCAGAATCGGCACGCCCAGCTCGTAGATGCCCGGATCGACCTTCGGCGCATCCTCGCCGTATACGCTCGACGGACCGCCGGAGAACACGATTCCCTTCGGATTCAGCTCGCGCAGCTTGTCCACCGGCGTCGAATAAGGCAGCAGCTCGCTGTAGACGCCGAGGTCGCGGATGCGACGCGCGATCAACTGGTTGTATTGGCCGCCGAAGTCCAGGACGACGATCATTTCGTTTGGCTTGTTCATAATGGCCCCCCACCGAATTTCAATAACCCTCATTATATCCAAACGCAAAAAGGAGCGTCAAGAATCCGCAATCACCCAGCTAAAACGTCACAGGGAGCGGCGACAGCCGACGCTTCCAAATCGAAGGAAAAGGAGTTGGTACGTCATGAGGAAAGCATTTCGCATGTTGCTGATTACGGCCTTTTTTATGTTGTTCTGTTTCCCCGCCTATGCTGCTCCGAACCAAGACGACGAATCGCTTGAAGGAACGGGCATCGCCCTGCCGATCGCTTCGTTCAACGAACTGTACGGCAAGCCGGGCAGCTCGGCTGACGCCGTCAGCCGCTTGGACAAGAACGCTTCCATCCGGTTGTACGACATTCAAATCCAGGACGCTGAGGTGCAATTCAAGGCGGATATTCAATACGGGAACGAGAGCAAAACGCTCGCCGCCTCCGGCGAATTGTTTAAAAGTTACAAACAGCAGAGCTCGATCAACAGCGTCGTGGGCGACCTTTCGGACAGCGGCGGTCAATTCGACGTCCTGCTGTTCGAAATATACAATGACAAAGCTGCGGACAAGACGATCGCCGACAATCGGCTGAGAAACGCTCCGCACCTGAAGCTGTACATCAAGGACCGGGCAGATCAACTGCTGTTGTTCGAGTTGGCGCTGCCGGACTCGCTCAAGAACGTGGTCGTCACACACGATAAGAAGATCGATACGATGAAAGATTTCTTCTGGTTCGCTCGAGTCATCGCCCCGTATGAGCAGAAGGAGCTTCCCACCGACGAGCCGCTGAAGCGGATGCTGGGCGTCAGGAATCCGTCCGACGGCTTCGGCACGACAGCCGTCGGCTACTTCTCGGATTGGGTCCATAGCACGACATACTACGCCTCCTTCTATATTGGCAACGATCTCGTCCAAGCTTATTCATTGCCTTACGGCTCTTGGAAGGCGCTGGACGTTACAAACGAATCCACCTGGACGAACAGCTTCAAAATCGCCGAGCGTGTCAGCGTAAACGGCACGACGGACCGCCGCTTGGACAACCCTTTCCGCTACCAGAACGTCAAGCTCGCCACCGCCGTCGGCGCGAAATCGACGATTGTTCACGCCATGATCGACGGACGGCTGTCGAGCGGCTCTACCGGATCGAAGCTCGGAATGAAAATATTCGAGAAGTTGCATACCCGGTTATTGCCCGCCGCCCCTTCTATCAGCGAAATCCGAAGCTGGATCAATGCCATTATCGACACGGGCACGGACAAAGACGTCGTATTGGGAACCTCCAACATTAAGTTGAATTCCGACCCTACCGTCGTCGAGGGGGCGAACTCGAAAAATCACCAGCTGTTCCGCTATACGGATATTAACGGAACGAACACGGGACATCATCTGATTCTTCAGACGACGGTGCAATACGAAAGCGACACCAAAACGTCGGCTACGGCCAACGGCGTCATGACGGCGAAGTGGGACGTATATTACAACGGTCTTCTCCACGATTCGAGCAGCAATGAAGTCACCTTTACGTACTACGTTGCGCCGTAACGAACGCAACGGACGGAGCGGCGGCTTTCGCCGCCGCTTTGCTATTCGCACGGCGAACGATCGGCCTCCGTTCCGGTTGGCAGACTACCCCAAACGTTGTAATATAAAGAAAAAAGAGGGTGATCGCTTGCACCGTTGGATGCAGGTCTTACGAACAAAGCGCGGCCTCATCGCCGCCTGGACCGCCTTTGTTGCGGCTGTCGTCTTCGCTG
The DNA here is from genome assembly GCF_005938195.1 of Paenibacillus thermoaerophilus. GTDB lineage: Bacteria > Bacillota > Bacilli > Paenibacillales > Reconciliibacillaceae > Paenibacillus_W > Paenibacillus_W thermoaerophilus. The sequence continues at coordinate 71,746 of NZ_VCQZ01000014.1, read as the reverse complement.
CGGGGCAATATGCCGCGAAAGAAAAATATGAAGCTTACGTCTCTTACCGGCTGGATGAGGATATGCGCCGGTTCGTCGAGTGGTTGGAAACAAGCGATCGGATCTATGCCGACATCCTGGAGAAGGGAACGATCAGAAGCCGCCAAAGACATCTGTTAATGTCGTTGCATGAGGACATGGCCGGCATCCTCAGAGCATATCGCGAACTTGCCGTTCGTCTCGGGCTGCGAGACGACTCGTTTCACTACACTCAAAGCACGGTGAATGCTATGAAGATAGTGCGTTATTTCTACGATGGGGAGGTCGAAGGCCCGATCCAATTGGATCAATCGAGGCGAGACCACATTACGGCCTTTCGCGAGTTCGATGCGACCTGGCTCGCCGCCGTCGATCGAAGTACGGCATCGTATCGCGTCCATGACGCTTCGTGGCATCGGCTGCTCGACGCGATCGAAACCAGCACGACCGCATTCCTTGCCGAGCGCCAACTCAAAACACTGGATGACTTGTGGCTGGATCGAACAGAAATCCGATGAACCGTTCCGCCATTATGGATTCATTTTCTTCCGAAGCGCTTTTCTCGCCCGATGAAGCTTCTGCTTAACGGCCCCTTCCGTCCATTCGAAGGCGCAGGCGATCTCGCGGTTTGACTTCTCGTTCCACTTCCATTCGATCAATTTCCGGTACTCCGGATTCATCTCCTCGAGGCATTCGCGAACATGCTGCAACAGCAGCTTCGTCTCGACCTCTGTTCGGTGGTCGCTTTATGGCAAGACAGACGAGCCGCAATGCCTTCGAGGTCCTCTCCGAGACGGAATTTGTTCCGTTGACGGATCGCATTCCTCGTCAGATTCCGAGCGACCACTTTCACCCATGCCACGAATTGCGCTTCCGAGTCGACGCCGGGCGGATGGCGAAGCGCTTTCAAAAATGTTTCTTGCGCGACTTCTTCCGCCGTCCCATGGTCCTTCGCGATGTTCATCGAAAACCTGTACGCCAAGCGGTAGAAGTCAGCGTAAACTTGTTTCTGCAAGGATACATCCAAAGAGAAAAACTCCTTGTCCAGTAACCGTCGCAGATTGTCCTTCATGATCTCCCTCCTTTGCCGACGAAGATGGATCTGTTTATAAATTATATATTTTTTTGTAAATTTTGTAATACCCCTTCCGGAACGCGTCTTGAAGTGATCCGATCTCGGGCTGCGCCATGCGAAAATAAGCGGAGCGGCTGCCGGACGGCAGCTACCGGCTGAACGGCCGCAAGACGTTTACGACGCTGGCTCCGGTGCTCGATTATTTTATAGTGACGGCCGTGCTGGACGATGCCGAAGCGGAGTTTCTCGTTCCCCGCGAGACCGCGGGAGTGTCGATCGACCCGACCTGGCGCATGGCCGGCATGCGGGGAACCGCCAGCCACGACCTGGTGCTCGACCAGGCCGTCGTGCCGGAGGAGGCGCTCGTGTACTCAGCGAAGAAAGCGTACCATCAGTCTCCCAATCCGTATCTGCTGCACATTCCGGCCTGTTATCTGGGCATCGCGCTGGCCGCCCGCAAGGAAGCCTTGAAGTTCGCCGCGTCGTACCAGCCCAACTCGCTCGACCATCCCATCCTGTACGCGCCGAATGTGGGCCAGCAGCTCGGACAGATCGAGCTGGAGCTGTCGGCCGCGCGCCACTACCTGTACGCGGTGGCGGCCCGCTGGGACGAACTGCGCGGGCGGCCGGAAGCGGCTTCGCTCGTGCCGGAGCTGGCCTCGGTCAAAGTCTTCGCGCTGCAGACGGCGCTGTCCGTCGTCGACCGGGCGATGCGCATCGTCGGGGCGCACGGGCTGGCGCGCTCCCATCCGCTGCAGCGGTTGTACCGGGACGTGCGGTTCGGCCTGCACAATCCGCCGATGGAAGACCTGGTGATCGCCCGGTTGGGCAAACGGGCCGTCGCGGAGGCGGAAGCGGCCAAGGAACGCGCCGGGCTCGAACCGGCCGATCTTCATCGCGCGCGGTAAGCCGCAGCGGCATGAGCCGACAACCCGACGGCGGCCGACGCCGCCAGCACGATCGCCGCCGGACCCCACAGCAATTTCTCCAGCCGGCCGTCCGCCGGACGTCCCGAAGACGACGGGGCGCCCTCGGACGGCCGGTTCCGTTCCGGGCCGCTCCAGAGCGGCGCCCGCCAGCCGGCAAGACTCGGCGCGAAGCTGCCGGCCGGCATCAGCTCGACGTGCCGCTCCGGCGCCAGATCGTAGCGGGCGACGCCGCTTCCGAACCATTCCGCCGCCGTCCGAAGCGGCACCCGGAGCTCCCCGCCGACCGTCTTCATCTCCGCCAGCGTCAGCCGCTTCGTGTATCCCGACAGGTCGATCAGCAGGACGGAGCGGAGCGCGGGATCGATCCGAATGACGCGCTTGCCGGCCCGAACCGTGACGGCGCCGCCCGGCGCTTCCGCCGGCCGCGCGTCCGCCCCGAGAACTTCCGCCAGCCGCGCCGGCGATACCCAGAAGCGGCCGCCGGTCAGCTCGTATTCGCCGGCTTCGAGCGTCGCCGACCGTCCGGAAGGACCGGCCGTCAGACGCAGCGGGCCCTCCTCCCGGGAGCCTTCCCCGGGGACGGCGGGCGAATCCCCGCCGATGCCCCGCTCCGCCGCGATCCGCCGCGCCTCCGCCAACAGATTCCCGAACCGCTTCTCCGTCATCGGCCGGCCCGGCGGCGTGCCGGGACTGTAGCGGAACTGCACCGGCTCGACGGAAGCATCCAGCTTGCCGAAGCGGTAGCCCTTGTCCTTGTAGTAGCGGATGATCTCGGGGAGTGCCGCCACCGTCTGTTCGCGGTTGCCGCCGTCGTGCAGCAGCACATGCGGCGCGGCGGGAAGCTTGGCCGGCGTCGCCCCTCTGACGATGTCGGCCGCGCGGGCATTGCGGCGCAGCGCGTCCCCGCTGTCCACGTTCCAGTCGAAGACGGCATACCCCGCCTGCTCCAGCAAGTAGAAGTGAAACGGCGTAAAGTGTCCGGACGAGCCGCCGGGGGCGCGCACGAGCCGGGGCGCCTCGCCCAATATGCCGGCCAAGATGCCGGAAGTGCGTTCGACCTGATCGCGGAACGATTCGTATTCCGGGTACAGCTCGCCGTACCGGTGATTATACGTATGATTGCCGATCGCATGGCCCTCTTCGGCCACCATCCGCACGTAATCCGGGTACGCTTCCGCCTGGGAGCCGAGCATGAAGAACGTCGCCTTTACGCCCTCCTCTCGCAGAATGTCCAGCACCTGCGGCGTCCACTTGGAGGGGCCGTCGTCAAACGACAAATAGACCGTCGGTTCGTCCGGAGCGGCGTACGCCCGGTCGGGATATACCCGTTCCCCGCGCACCAGCCGCTCGTAGACGGCCCGATCGGCCTCGGTCAAGGCTGGAGACGTTTCCCGCTCCGCCGCCGCCGCGACGCCTTCCGTCCCCGCCGCTATCGTAACCAGCGCCAGCGCCCAAGCCGCCAGCCGCCGCGTTTTCAAGGTTTTCCGCATGCAAGTCCCTCCGGTTCATCTATCAAATCGGCTCTCTGACCGTTTGCTAGATGATATGAACGGAGGGCTTATTTCAGAACCGTCCTTCTGTACGGCATCCCCGCGAAAAAATCGTGCCGGCGATCCCCTGAAGCGCGGACGAGCGAAGGGCGAGCCGCGGTTGCGCGGATTCGCCCCCTGCAAGCGGGCAGTCCTCGCCTAAACCCGCTCGATCGCCAGTTCCGCGGACAAGGCGGAGTTCGGGGCGACCATCACCAGTTCCGGTCCGCGGTTGAGCTCGCCCGTCATCGCCATCCACGGCTCGACGCAGATGAACGGCTTGCCTTGAACGGACCACAGCACGACATAGTTGAAATGCTCGCTGTACGTCATGCGCACGCGGGACCCGGAGGACAGCGGAAACGCGATTTCCGGCGTTTTCGGATCGAGCAGCGCCACCGATTCCACCAGCCCGTTCAGATCGATTGCCCCGTTCACCGGCTTCTCCGTCATGTCGTTGTAGTCGAGGTAACGGGTCGCGTCCGTCTCGTAGACGATGGCCTTGTCCTCCGTCGCAAAATACGGATGGAAGCCCGGATACATCGGCATCGGCCGGTCCGAACGGTTGACGTACTGCTGGCGGATCGTCAGCTTCCCGTCCTTCAGCGCATAGGTGAACCGCAGCGTGAAGGCGAACGGATACGACTCCAGCGTCTCTGCGTCGCTGTCCAGCGTCAGCTCGAGCGCCGCCTCCCCGTCCGTCGACCGTCCCGTCACGCGCCACGGCTTGACGCGCGCCACGCCGTGGTTGCGCATGCGGTAGGTCCGGCCTTCCCACTCGTATTCGCCGTTCCGCAGCTGGCCGCTGATCGGGAACAGCACCGGATTGCCGCCGCGGATATTGGCCTGCGGGTCCAGGAACGTGCCGCGGTCCAGGTAAAACAATTCCTCGCCGCGAAGCCGGCAGCCGATCGCGATGCCGCCCCGTTCGGGGCAGATGCGGACGGACGAGCTTGTCGACGCCTCCGTCAGCTCATAGATTACATATCGGTCTGTATACGTATCGATCCGGTAATCCGTCATGGCTATGCTCCCCTTCGGTCCGGGCCCGGTTCGCCCGGCTATTGGTTTCGAGTTCGCGCCGATCCCGTCCGGACGGACGAGAAGCGGCGCATGCGGCTTGCCATCGGGCCTTCCGCGCCATTGCGGCCGCGCCCGGCCTAGCACTTTAGCCCCTGCTTTCGTGCGCCGCCGGTTCCGCTCCTCGCGTCTTCACGTCTTTGACGCCTTGGACATAGCCTTCGTTCCGGCTTTTTTCCCTCCGGCCGCCTCCGACAGCTCGCGCACCGCCTCCAGGACGCGGTCGACGTGGTTTTTGACCCGGATGTTGCGCCATTCGCGTACGATCCGGCCATCCGGTCCGATCAGAAACGTCGAGCGCACGAGTCCCATGTACTCGCGGCCGTACAGCTTTTTCCTCGCCCAGACGCCGAACGGGCCGATCCACTTGTGCTCCGGGTCCGAGACGAGCGGATAATTCAAGCCGTATTTGGCGATAAATTTGCGATGCCGCTCGATCGGGTCGGGGCTCACGCCGATCACCTGCGCCCCGGCGGCTTGAAACTCCGCGGCGTAATCGCGGAAATCGCACGCCTCCTGCGAGCAAGTTGGCGTCAGATCCTGCGGGTAAAAAAACAGCGCGACGAACTTCCCGCGATAGTCCGCGAGCGACACGTCCTTTCCTTCCGTCGACGGCAGCTTCGCCTCCGGCGCAAGGTCGCCGACTTGCAAGGGCGCGGCCGGCGCGCCGTTTTCCGGTTTCATCATCGTATGTCAGTCCTCCTGTTCCGTATGCCGATGCTTACAGCCATTTCTATGCGCAGATCCACGCCCGTTTATGCCGCCAAGCGTCGGCCGTTTTCCTTGTAGGGCCGGTTGCTCCGGATTACCGACGCTCTCCCGCCAGCTCTCTCACCTTCTCCAGCTCGGGCAGAGCCGGGATCGCGCCCGGCGCGGTCGTCGTCAGCGCTCCGGCCGCGTTGGCGAACGCTGCCATCCGGCGCACGTCTTCCTCCGTCAGCGTATCCAGCGTGCCGCCCGCATCGAGATGCCCCAGCAGGCCGAACAGCAGGCCGGCCCAGAACGAGTCGCCCGCGCCGGTCGTGTCGACGGCCTTGACGGGATAGCCCTCGACCCGTCCGTCCGCCTCCCCCAGCCGGAAATAGCACCCGTTCGGCCCGAGCGTCACGACGATCAGCCGCGTGCCGAATTCGCGGAACAGCCGCTCCGTGCCGGACCTCAGGTCCGTTTCGCCCGTCAGGAAGACAAGCTCCTCTTCGGACAGCTTCAGCGCGTGCGCCAGCCGCAGCCCCCGGCGTATCCATTCGCGCGCCTCGTCGAGGCTTCCCCACAGCCGCTCGCGCAGATTCGGATCGTACGAGACCAGCGCCCCGGCTTCGCGGGCGCGGGCCGCCGCTGCCAGCGTCGCGGACCGGCTCGGCTCGTGCGTCATCGAGACGGAGCCGAAGTGGAACACGCGCGAACCTTCCGCCAGCTCCGCCGGAACCTCCGCCTCCGTCAGCAGCATGTCCGCGCCCGGCTGCCGGTAGAACGTAAACGAGCGATCCCCGTCCGGCGCCAGATGCACGAACGCGAGCGTCGTACGCGCCTCGCCCGACACGGCCAGGCCGCGGACGTCGATGCCGCAATTCTCCAGCGTACGCCGAAGCGAAGCGCCGAACGTGTCGTCCCCCACCTTGCCGATAAACGCCGTCTTCCTGCCCCATTTGGCGAGCGCCGCGAGCACGTTCGCGGGAGCGCCGCCCGGATTCGCTTCGTAAGCCGGGTTGCCCTGCGCCCCTGCGCCCGCCGGCGTAAAGTCGATCAGCACCTCGCCGATCGCCGTTGCATCCCATTTTTTCATGAAAGTCCCCTCCACTAGTTCTGGTTTTTCCGTCTTTTCCGCCCCGCGAACGGTCATCCCCCGTTTACGAGCCGGCCCCCCGGTATTTGGACACGCCCCGGTTCCAGCAGAACAGCCCGACCGCGAGAAATACGAGGCCGACGACCGGCGTCATCAGCGCCACCGTCCCCCAATCGTCCCGGTCGAGGAAATACGCCGCCGGGTAAAATCCGACAAACGCAAACGGCAGGAAAAACGTCAGCAGCCACCGGATCGCCCGATTGTAGATCGTCACCGGATAACGGCCGTAGTTCTGAATATTCCAGACGAGCGGCAGAATGCCCGTCGGGGCGTCCGTGTAGAACGACAGCGACGTCAGCGCGATATACACTCCGCCGTAGATCAAAACCGAGCCCGCGGCGAGCAGCAGCAGCACAAGCGGATCGTGCCACGCCAGCTCGACGCCGAGCCGAGGCCACGCATACGCCATGATGAGCAGCCCCGCAAGCGCCGAGAACAAGGACGCGGGATCCATATTTTCCAGCAGCAGCTGGTACAGGTTGTTCACCGGGCGCGTCAAGACGCGGTCCATCTCGCCCTTGACGATATACCGCTCCGAGAAATTCCACAAGTTGAAAAAGCACTGGAAAATGCCGTACGGCACCATAAAATACCCATAGATGAAAATCATCTGGTCGAGCGTCCAGCCGCCCAGCCGATCGACGTGTCCGAACACGACCAGCACGAAAAACAGGTTCATGCCGAGAAACATCAGGTCGCTTACGATCTCCACCCAGAAGTCGGAACGGTACGTCATGCGCGTCTTGAAGTAGTTTTTCAGATAATCCAGCCAAAGTGCCGCATAAAACCGCATCGCTCAACCTCCCTGCACGAACAGTCGCCGGCGCGCCGAGCGCCACAAGAGCGCGATCGGAACGAGCAGCACGGCGCACCAGAAGGCCTGCAGCCCGAGCGCCTGCCAGGCGTCCGCGCCCCGCGCTCCGCTCGCGAACACCGAACCCGGCACATACGTGATCGCCTGGAACGGCAGCCACTTCACGATCGTCTCCGCCCAGCCCGGGAACAAGCTGACCGGAATGACCAGCCCCGACAGCAGATCGACCGCCACCCGCTTCATGCGCATGAGGCCTTCGTTATTTTCCAGGTAGAAGGCGCAGAGGCCCGTCAGCATGTTGATCTGCGAATGGATCAGGAAGCTGAACCCGATCATGACGAAGAACATCGCCCACACCGCCGGATCGGCCGGCAGCTTCACGGGGAACAACAGCAGCGCGACGGCCAGCCCCGGGATCGTGAACAGCAGCAGCCGGAACAACCCTTCGCCGAGCGCCTGCATCATTTTCACGACGAGATAGTGGTAAGGGCGGATCATCTGGATCGCCAGGCTCCCGTCCCGGATCTCGTTCGATATTTCGCGGTCGAGGTTGTTGAAATAAAACGCCCGCGCCATCCACGACACCGCGACGTAGGTCGTCATCTGGCCGGCGGTCAGTCCCGCGAGCTCGTCCCTGCCGGAATAAATGGCCTGCCACAGGAAATAATACGCGCCGATATTGATCGCGTAGATGATAATCCCGTTGTAGTAGTTCATCCGGTAAGCCAGCATCGTCATAAACCGGATGCGAATCAGCTCCAGGTAAGCGCCCGTCATGCGCGCATCGCTTCCCTGCCCGCCGGGGTGCCGCCCGTTTCGGCCGGGCCGGCCCCGCCGGCTTCCGCGCTGCCGACGCGGTAAATCTCGCGCACGATATCGTCGGTGTTCGGCTCCAGAATCTTCATATCCCGGATGTCGAACCGGCCGACTACCCGCGACAGCACGTCGGAGACGGCGACGGCGTCGCCCTGCCGCGGAATCCACACGCTGGCGGAGCCCTCGGCGTTCACGGACCAGCGCACCGGCATGTCCGGCGTCAGCATCTCAAGCTGGGACAGCGGCACGGGCGAGCCGAACTGGAACACGATTTCCTTGCCCTTGCCCCACGTCGATTTCAGCTCCTCCAGACCGCCGTCGTAGATGATGCGGCCGTCGTCGAGCATGATGACCCGCGAGCAGAGCGCCTCGATATCCTGCAGGTCGTGCGTCGTCAGCAGGATCGTCGTGCCGTGCTCCCGGTTCATCTCCTTGAGAAATTCGCGGATTTCCGATTTGACCACGATATCGAGGCCGATCGTCGGCTCGTCGAGGAAGACGATGGACGGGTTGTGCAGCAGCGCCGCCGCCAGCTCGCAGCGCATCCGCTGGCCGAGGCTCAGCTTGCGCACGGGCCGGTTGAGGATGTCCTGCAGTTGCAGACGTTCGACCAGCTCGTTCAGCCGCTTGTTGAAGTCCGCTTCGGGCACCCGGTACACCTTGCGCAGCAGGCGGAACGACTCGATGACGCCGATGTCCCACCATAGCTGGCTCCTCTGCCCGAATACGACGCCGATGCCGCGAACGAACTTCTCCCGGTCCTTGTACGGCACGAAGCCGTTCACGCGCAGCTCGCCGGACGTCGGCACGAGGATGCCGGTCAGCATCTTGATCGTTGTCGATTTTCCCGCGCCGTTTTCTCCGATATATCCGCAAATTTCCCCTTGGGGAATGGCAAAGCTGATATCCTTGACGGCGCGGACCAGCGTGTATTCCCGCCGGAACAGATCGCGGAACGCGCCTTTAAGCCCTTCCCGGCTGCGCTGCACCTTGAATTCCTTGCGCAGCTTTTCGACTCGGATGGCGTACATTCGGATCCCCCCATTCGACTTTTGTGTCGATTGTTTATATAATTTCTATATCATCATACAATAACGTCTGGCAGGGATAAACGCCAGCCGGCCTCGCCGGATTCGGCGACAGCCCGCTAAGCGTTCGTGAAGGAACGGATTCGTCCTTTCGAGAAAAAATGAAAACGGGACGCTGTTTCTCGCCTTTTCCTTCTTCCATCCTCAAAACCATACGCGGCGGAGGCCGCAAGGAAAGGAGTTGCGAACCCGTTTTGAAAAAAGCGCTCAAGTGGATCGGCCTGCTTCTCCTGCTGTTTATCGTGCTGCCGGGCACTTATTATGCGATTGATTTGTACCGTTCGATGGACAAGCTGAACGACCGAGAAGGCAATTCGCCGCTGTCCGAATTTTACGAGGCGATGCCAACGGAGAAGCGCAACGAGTATACGCCTCCCAAGTGGGAGGGCAAACAGCGGGTCAATATCCTGCTGCTCGGCGTCGACTCCCGCGGGGTCAAAAGCAAGGAAATTCCCCGCTCCGACTCCAATATGGTCGTCTCCATCGATCCGGCGACGAAAAAAGCCCATCTGTTCTCGATTCTTCGGGACACGTACGTCAACATCCCCGGCCACGGCAAGGACCGGTTCAATGCGGCCGTGGCGATCGGCGGCCCGAATCTCGCGATGAAAACCGCGAGCGACCTGTTGGGCTTGCAGGTTCAATATTATGTGTATACCGATTTCCAAGGGTTCATCAAGGTCGTCGACGCCGTCGGCGGCGTGGAGATCGACGTCGAGAAGAACATGAAGTATATCAGCAAGGCGGACGGCCCCGAATACTCGATCGATTTGAAAAAGGGGCTGCAGCGGTTAAACGGCCATCAGGCGCTGCAGTACGTCCGGTTCCGCCACGACGCGCTGTCCGACTACGCCCGCACGGAGCGTCAGAGAAAATTCCTGACCGCGCTGGCGAACGAGCTGCAGACGACGTCGTCGGTCTTGAAGCTGCCGCGCATCATCCGCGACATCGACCCGTATATCGACACGAATCTGACGGTGAACGATATGATCAAGCTCGGCATGCTGGGCATGGAGGCGCGTTCGAACGGCATCGTCGGGGAGCAGATTCCGCCGAGCCATCTGCTGCAGGAGCGGACGATCGGCGGAGCTTCGGTGCTGACGGTCGATCCGAAGGCGCTGCAAAAGCACGTGCAGGACTTGTTCGCCGCAGCCGGCGCGTCCCCGTCGCCTTCCGGCTCGGCGCCGCCTTCTTCTTCGCCGACGCCGCGGCCGACCGCCAAGGCGAGGTAAGCGGGGCGGGCCGACTTTCGGCCGCCGCTTCGGCCGCGTCTCGCCGGATGCCGCGTCAGCCTTCATCGACGCAAACCGAATTTTGTGTAACTGCAAATGTCGAATGTGCCGCCACCGCCGCTGCAACCGCACATGTTCTCGTTGCACGCGGCCAATTGGGCCGATTATGGCGATTTCGACAAAGGCAGCGAGAATTGATGTAACTGCAGCGCAAAGACTCTAGCAAACGTCTGCCAGCGGGCCGGCACTTCGGCATTCGTTCGAAGTCCGGCCCGGAGTTTATAAGGAGCTGATCGAACATGTCCCCTACTGCAAACACCTCGGCGCGGCCTCGCTCGGAGCAATTGTACCGCGAGGCGCTCGAACACATCGTCGGCGGCGTCAACAGCCCGTCCCGCTCGTTCAAGGCGGTGGGCGGCGGCGCGCCCGTGTTTATGAAGCGCGGCCAGGGAGCCTACTTCTGGGACGAGGACGGCCACCGCTATATCGACTATTTGGCCGCGTACGGCCCGATCATCCTCGGCCACGGCCATCCCCATGTCGCGGAGGCGATCTCGCGGGCGGCGCTGAACGGCACGTTGTACGGCACGCCGACCGAGCTTGAGATCACGTTCGCCCGCATGCTGAAGGACGCGATTCCGTCGCTGGACAAAGTCCGCTTCGTGAACTCCGGCACGGAGGCGGTCATGACGACGATCCGCGTCGCCCGGGCGTATACGGGACGGACGAAGATCGTCAAGTTCGCCGGCTGCTACCACGGCCATTCCGACCTGGTGCTGGTGGCCGCCGGATCGGGTCCGTCGACGCTGGGCATTCCCGACAGCGCGGGCATCCCGGCAGGCATCGCGCAGGAGGTTATCACCGTGCCGTATAACGACCCGGAAGCGCTGGACGCCGCTCTCGATCGCTGGGGCTCCGAAGTCGCCGCCGTGATGATCGAGCCGATCGTCGGCAACTTCGGCATCGTGATGCCGAAGCCCGGCATCCTGGAGCATCTGTGCCGGGCCGCGCGCGCCCACGGAGCGCTCGTCATCTACGACGAGGTGATCAGCGCGTTCCGCTTCCATTACGGGGCGGCGCAGACGTACGGCGCGGCATTCCCGGACACGGCGGCGATCGAGCCGGACCTGACGGCGATGGGCAAAATCATCGGCGGCGGACTGCCGATCGGCGCGTACGGCGGCCGCCGGGAGATTATGGAGCAGGTCGCCCCGCTCGGACCGGCTTACCAGGCCGGCACGATGGCGGGCAACCCGGCGTCCATCGCCGCAGGCATCGCCTGCCTTGAGGCGCTTCAAGCGCCGGGCGTATACGAGCATCTGACGAAGCTCGGCGCCCGCCTCGAAGCCGGGCTGGCCGAAGCCGCCGGACGTCACGGCATCCCGCTGACGATCAATCGGGTCGCCGGGGCGCTGTCGACGCATTTCTGCGACCATCCCGTCACGAACTACGCGGAGGCGCAGGACACCGACGGCGAGGCGTTCGCCCGGTTTTTCCGGCTGATGCTGGACCAGGGCATCTGCCTCGCCCCGTCGAAATACGAAGCCTGGTTTATCACCACGGCGCACACCGAAGCCGATGTCGACGCGACGATCGAGGCCGCCGACCGGGCATTCGCGCAGATGCGCTGACGGCAAGAGTCCCCGCAGACGCGGCAACGGCGTTCCGTCCTTCTCACGAAGGCGGAACGCCGTTTTTCTTCGGGAGATGCGGGCCCCCGGGAGAAGGCCCGCCGATAACAGAACGAAGCTCGACTTCGCGTTCCGTTCGCCGGAAATCCCGGCCCCGTGCCTGGTCCTCAGCCGCCCGCCGCTCTTGAAGCCTGCGTGCACTTGCCGCTCTTGAAGCCGGCACGCCCCCGATTTTGCAAGGCTGCCTGCCGAGTTTTGCCGCCCCCCCGCCAGCCAGCCTCCCCGCGGATAGGGGCCGCCGTGCCGGCTGCCGTCTAATCTTTCTCCGACTGCGCCTCGGACCGAAGCCGGTCCTCAAGATCGCGGCGGAACTGTTCCTTCTTCGCCTCGTCCCGCTCGGCCGCTTCCTTGATGAGGTCGCGCCGGGGCAGCTTGGAGTTGATGTTCAGCAGCACGAGCAATATCAAGAGCAGCAGGATCGTATCGATCATTTTGTTGCGTTCCTCCCCGGATCGTGAATTTTTCTTCCGTCACGCATCGGAAGCGCAAGCCGTCGGGCCGCTTCCGTCTCCCATACGTACGGGTCGACCGCCGCATGGTTTCGCCCCGGATCGCGTGCATGCAACGAACGCCGCACGCCGGGAGGTTGTGCGAACGTTTGTTTGGTGTTATACTGGTGTCAATTCTTTAGATGCGAGACGGTGATCATGTGGCGGATAAATTAAAGGACCGACTGAACCGGGAGTTTCTGGAGAACTTCGCGTCCGTTGCGCGGAGCGTCCGCGCGGATTTCCCCGAGGAGCGATTCGTGAGCCTGGCGCTGGACGGCGATTGGGAGCGGCTGGAGCTTAAGCAGCGATTCTCCCGGCTGGCCGAAGTTCTGCGCGAGACGCTCCCGGGCGATTACCGCGAAGCGTTGGACGTGTTAAACCGGCTGGCTCCGGTCTGCAGCGGGTTCGAATATTTGTTTTTCCCCGCTTTCGTGGAGCGGTACGGTCTGGACGACTGGGAGGCGTCCTTGCCCGCCCTGGAATGGCTGACGCGCTTCTCCAGCGCCGAATTCGCCGTTCGGCCTTTTATCGTCCGCGATACCGAACGGATGATGGCGCAGATGCTGCGCTGGGCGGAGCACGAGAACGAGCATGTGCGCAGGCTGGCCAGCGAGGGCTGCCGTCCGCGTCTTCCCTGGGCGATGGCGCTGAACGGGCTGAAGCGCGATCCTTCGCCGGTCCTTCCCATTCTGGAGCGGCTCAAGCGGGACCCGTCTCTCTACGTCCGAAGAAGCGTCGCCAACAACCTGAACGACATCGCCAAGGATCACCCGGAGCTTGTGAAGGAATTGGCGGTCCGCTGGTCCGGGCAGCATCCCGATACGGACTGGATTCTCCGGCACGGCTGCCGGACGCTGTTCCGTCACGGCGACGAGGAGGCTCTGTCGTTGTTCGGATACGAGTCCGCAGACGACGTGCGGGTAAGCCGTCTCCGGCTGTCCGCAGAGGAGGCGCGGATCGGCGGCAGCCTGACATTCGAATGCGAGATCGCGAACGGGTCGGACAAGCCGCAGAAGCTGCGCGTCGCGTACGGGATCGACTTCGTCAAATCGGGCGGCAAGCTCTCGCGCAAGTGGTTCAAGCTGGCGGACAAGCCGTTCGCTCCGGGCGCAACCGTTCTGTCGCGGTCGCATTCGTTCCGCAATCTGAGCACGCGCAAGCATTACCCCGGTCCGCACCGGCTCGTCATCGCCGTTAACGGCGATGAGAAAGCCGCCGCCGAATTTCTTCTGCGGGAATGAGCTGCCGCGGGGCCGGCTTGGCGGACAAGCCGCTCCCTTCCCGGAGCGGCTTCGCGGTCCGCTAGGCGCTGGCCTGCGATCCCGGCACCTCCAGGCGGCCGACGCGCAGCAAATTTTGGATGCCTTCCTCGTCGACGGGGCGGCTGAACAGATACCCTTGCAGAAAGTCGCACTGGAGCTCGTGCAAAATGCGGTACTGCGCTTCGGTCTCGATCCCTTCGGCCACCACCCGAAGGTTCAGCTTGTGCACCAGGTCGATGATGGATTCGACAATCGTGCGGTCGGCTTCGACCTCCTCCAGCCGATTGGTGAACGATTTGTCGATCTTCAGTTGGGTAATCGGCAGCAGCCGCAAATAATTCAGAGAGGAATACCCCGTCCCGAAGTCGTCCAGCGCGATCTGGACCCCGATCTCCCTCAACCGGTCGAGCACCGGCTTGACGCTGTCCATCGATTCGATCAGCATGCTTTCGGTTATTTCGAGCTCCAGATAAGCCGGGTCGATGCCGGTTTCCCAGACGATGCGGCGCACCGTATTGGCGAAATCACGAGCCTTCAGTTGGACGGCGGAGATGTTCACCGACATGAGCACATCCCGGCCAAGCTGCTGCTTCCAATTCACCTGGGCCTGACAGGCGGTGCGCAAGATCCACTCCCCAAGCGTGACGATCATGCCCGTCTCTTCCGCCAGCGGGATAAAATCGCCCGGCTGAATCAACTGGCCGTCGCTGTCGCGCCAGCGGACGAGCGCCTCGACGCCCCGGATCACGCCGGTTCCGCTTTCGATTTGCGGCATGTAATGCAGCTCGAATTCCCGCCACGCCATCGCCTGTTTCAGCTTTTCTTCCAAGGCGGCGCGCCTGTACAGCGAGTCGGACATCGACTTGTCGTACATCCGCCAGGTGTTGCGGCCCGCTTCCTTGGCTTTGTACACGGCCATATCGCAGAACTGCATCAGCTCTTCGGGCGTCCGGGCGTGGTCGGGATAGATCGCGAGGCCCATGCTGACCGTCAGCACCGCCTGGCGGCCGCCGAACCTCAACGGCTCCTGGAACGCCGCCTTCAGCCGGTTGGCCATTTCCCCGATATCCTCGCCGCGGTCCATGCATTCCCGGACAATCGCGAACTCGTCTCCGCCGAGGCGCACCAACCGGTCGTTTTTGCCCAGCATCCGGCTCAGCCGGCTCGCGGTCTGAACCAGCAAACCGTTGCCGAACGTATGCCCTGCCGTATCGTTCATCGTCTGGAAATGGTCGAGATCCAGGATGATGAGCCCGACCGATTTGCGGCGCAAGGCGGCGCGTTCCATGATCCGTCCGAGCTTGTCCGACAGGAACATCCGGTTCGGGAGTCCGGTCAACGCATCGTAGTAAGCCCGGCGCTTCAGTTCCCTCTCCATCTCCTGCCGCTTTTTTTCGCCGGTTATCATGTAGTCGTACAACGCCGCAGTCGCCGGGTACAGGAGGCATACGAGCAGCCCTGCCCCTTTGAACGGTTCGGAGGACGGATTCTCACCCGGAACGATGGACAAGACGGACAGCAGGCTGATCGTCAGCAGAAGGCCCAGCGTCCAGACCGAACGGAACGGATACGGCAGCAGCTCGCGGCGCCGGGTCCATTCGAACAAGATGCCGATCAGGACGGCCGATCCGATTAATACGAGACTCCCCGTCAATCCCGCTCCTCCCAGCCATATCCGATACAGCATCGCCGCCAGGCCGACGACGAACCCTGCGGCGTACCCCGCGTGTCGGACGGCCAAGGCAACCATAATGGCGCCGGCATCAAACGGGATGCCGGGAGCGATCTCCGCCGAGGTCCAGATCGAGAATACCGCCACGGCCACGAATCCGGCGCCGTGAATCAGGCTTCCAACCCAGCCCCGATCGGGAGCCAGCCAATCCGTCAGCTTGCCGGCAATCGCTGCCGCGACGAACAAAAACGCAGCATATTGCCCAAGCGTAATGATGACCTCATAGTTGAATGCCAACGTGTTCGACCTCCCGACGGTGTGCCTGACTCCTGCCCGATCGCATTCGTTGCCGTTTATGGTCCGAGAGGCCCCGAGACGGACTTGGGCTCCGCTCCGGCACGAGCTTCTCGGCTATGTATTCAAACGTTGCAAGGATTCGCATGATGGGGCAGCCGCTTCAAAGTTTATCCCGTCATTCCCTAGATCTGCCATATTCTTTTCTCCGCCTCTCCTTGCAATTCCTGCTTTTTCGACAAAATTTGTCGCCCTTCTCCGGGAATAAACGGCCGCGGCATCCGGAAGAAGCCGCCCTAGGTCCAGACGGATTTCGGTTGGGCTCTCCCGGAGGCTTCGGCCTAAAGCCGGGATGCGCTCTTCGCCGTTACGGCAGCACTGCCGCGCCCCGCCTGCCGCATTCGGCCCGAAAAAAAACTTCGCCCGGCAGCCTCCGAGGCCGTCCGGACGAAGTTTGTATGAAAAGGTGGCTTACAGCGACCAGTCGAGCTGCACTTCCCGCCCCGTTCTCGACGATTCGTAGATCGCGTCGAGAATGAGGTTGTTGGCGAGGCCCGTCATCGCGTTCGTGATCGGCTCCTTGCCTTCGCGGATGCACTCCGCGAAATGCCGGTTCAACTGTTGGCGGGAGTCCTCGACGACCTCCGGCCGCTCCAGCGGAATATCAACGGCGCGATCGTACAGTTCCGCCAGCAGCGTGCCTTCGCCGCCCCGGAGCGATGCGCCGCCTTCGGAGCCGAGCAGATGCACATACGGCTTCGAGTCGGTGTCCATGTGCACCGCCCAGCTTACGTCCAGATTCAGCACGCTGCCGTCTTCCATGCGCACGATCGCCGTCGCCGAATCCTCGACGTCATAACGGCCGTTCCAATCCGGCGTTCCCCAGTTGCCGATTCCTTTCTTCTTGGGACCGATCTCGCTGTAGACGGCGCCCGTCACGGATACCGGCTTCGGGTTGCCGGCGAGGTACAACGACAGATCCAGCAGATGCACGCCGATATCGATCAGCGGGCCGCCGCCGCTTTTGGCCATTTGCGTAAACCAGGTGCCCCATCCCGGAATCCCCTTCCGGCGCATCCAGCCGCACTTGATATTGTAAATCCGCCCGAATGCGCCTTTCTCGGATTGCTTCTTGATCTCCTGGGCCGCCCATTCCCAGCGCATCTGGTGCGGGATCATCAGCGTCAGGCCCGTCTCGCGTTGAGCCCGGACGATATCCTTGGCCGCCTGCAGGTTGATGGCCATCGGCTTCTCCAGCATCACGTGTTTGCCGGCGCGCAGAGCTTTGATGGCGATCGGCGCATGCCATTCGTTCGAGACGGCGATGACGACGGCATCGGTCGTGTCCGCCTCGATCAGCGCGTCCGCATTTTCGTAGACGTGCGGGATGCCGTGCTCCTCCGCCCGTTTCTTCGCCAGCGGCAAATAAGCGTCCGTCACAGCCGTTACGACGAAGTCCGGACTCGATTTAAATCCGATAATGTGGACGTTCCCGATATTGCCGGCTCCGATGACGCCGACGCGAATCTTTTCTCCCACCCGTATCATCTCCATCTTATTCTTCCTTGCTGCTTCTTGTCTCATTGTACCTCAACCTCGAGCCGATTGAAAAACAACTATTTGACCTTTTTATATACTATTTGGTTGTTTTTTTGACAAATCGGCCGTTCCGGCGGCGAGACGGCGCCGCACTCGTTATTGTTTTTTTGATACGTACGTGCTAAAATAACTTCGTAATCATACACTGTACTAAAAAACACAACAAGGAGAGCCCATGATCGCTGCATTTATTATCGGATGCGAAATCGGTTTTTGGTTATTCGTGCTGGCCGGCCTGTTTTTTCGGTATCGGCTTGGCTACCGGAAAACCGGAGCCGTGCTGCTCGCCTGTACGCCCCTGGTCGATCTGGCTTTAATTGTCGCGACGGTCCTCGACCTGCGCGGCGGAGCCGAATCGACCGCCATGCACGGAGCGGCGGCCCTCTATATCGGCCTCTCGGTCGCCTACGGACACCGGATGATCCGCTGGGCCGACGAGCGGTTCCGTCACCGCTTCGCGGGCGGCCCCGCCCCGGAACCCCCTCCCAAGCACGGCCGGGAGCACGCCAAACGCGAGGTGAAGCTCTGGTTCCTTCATCTCGCCGCGTGGGCCATCGGATGCGCCATCTTGCTCGGGATGATCTGGCTGGTCGGAGACGCCGGCCGCACGGCCGCTCTGTCCGGCTGGCTTCGGCTGTGGACGATTGTGCTCGCCGTCGATTTTCTGTGGAGCTTCAGCTATCTCATCTGGCCCAAAAAGGCGAAAAGCTGAGCAGGACCCGGCCGCTCCCGTCCTTCGAACCGGGATGAAACGCCGTCTTCCGTCACCGGCACGGTGCGGTCCGGGCGGGTTTTGGTCCGCCTGCGCGGGGCGGAACTCGGCTTGCCCTGGCGAGGGAAGCGGTACTTTTTATCGCTAATGCCCCAAAAATCGCGGTCCGTGACGGGCTTGGCGATATAAAATATCGGTGAAGGGCCGGTTTCCCGGCTCTTTTCGCTTATTTCGCAACGGTAGCGATAGTTTGTATCGCTATACAAATGCGGAAGCCGCGGCACGGACCGTTTGCGATATTTTCCATCCGGAAAATCGCAGGGCGCTTCCGCCCATATAAAAAGCTGCCCCGAACGCACAAGCTTCGGGACAGCTTTTTCGCGCGCGCATGCGGATTCCGCGGCCGTGCCGGGCCTGATCAGGAGCCCGAACGGGCCGACCGGTACACTTCCATGTATTGCGCCGCTCGCTTGGCGATCAGGCTGAAGTCGCCCGTTTTCACCGCGTCGTTCGTCAGATCGGAGCCGATGCCGACGGCCACCGCGCCCGCCTTGATCCACTGCGCCAGATTGTCGAGCGACACGCCTCCCGTCGGCATCAGGTTCGCCTGCGGCAGCGGCCCTTTAATCGCTTTGATCATCCCCGGCGAGAACAGGTTGCCCGGGAACAGCTTGCAGATATCCACGCCGAGATCAAGCGCCGATTGGATCTCCTGAACGGTCATCACGCCCGGCATGACCGGAATCCGGTACCGGTTGCACAGCTTCACCGTATCCGGATTGAACGAAGGGCCGACCACGAACTCGGAGCCGCTCAGGATCGCCGCGCGGGCCGTCTCCGGATCGAGCACCGTGCCGGCGCCGATAACCGCGTACCGGGAATCGTCCTTGCCTTTCGCGTCGCTGCTGTATTTGGCGGCCAGCCGCTCGATGGCGCCCAGCGCTCCGGGCGTCGTCATGGTCACTTCGATGACTTTGATGCCGCCCGCGATGGACTGCTCCGCCATCTCGACGACCTCGTCGGCGGACCGGCCGCGCAATACCGCAACGACGCCGTCCTCGCATATTTGCTGAATGAGCTTTAATTTTTTCATGGCGAACGATTAGCCTCCTTAACGTTCCACGTGCTTGCGGTTCGAGAGAACCGCCTCGACCTCGTCCCAGGTCGGGACGCCTTCCCAGTCGCCTTCCACCTGAACGACCATGCAGCCGAGCAGATTGCCCAGCCGAACCGCCTCTTCGAGGCTGTAACCGATCCGCAGCCCCTTCAGGAAGCCGGCGCAGAACGCGTCGCCCGCCCCGACCGTATCGACGACCCGCTCCGCTTTGAAATACGGCACGGCCGTAACGCGGTCGCGCTCGACAATATACGTCTCGTCGTTGCCGCCCTTGACGATCGATACGGCGCGGAGCCCGCGCAGGCGGGCGACGATCTCGTCGAACGATTCCGTCTCGTAGAGCAGCTTCAGCTCGTCGAGCCCCGGCAGGAAATAGTCGGCCTCGGCCGCCAGCTCCAGTAATACCGGGCGGGCTTCGTCGATCGTCCACAGCTTGAGCCGCAGATTCGGGTCGAAGCTGACGGTGACGCCGTGCTTGCGCGCCAGACGGACGGCGGCGCGCACCGTCTCCGCGCAATCGGCGCTGAGCGCGGGCGTAATGCCGGTGACGTGCAGCACTTTGGCCGACGCGATGTAGTCTTCGTCCAGATGCGCGGGCGTCATGCGGCTGGCCGCGGAGAAGCGGCGGTAATAGAAGACGGACGATTTGCCGTTCACCGTCTCGCGCAGCATCAGCCCGGTCGGCGCGTCCTCCGCGAACGTGACGCGGGACACGTCGACGCCCTCGCCCCGGATGCGCTTGGCGATCATCCGGCCCAGCGGATCGGCGCCCAGACGGCCGAACCAGCCGACCGGCACGCCCAGACGCGCCAGCCCGATCGCCACGTTCGATTCCGCGCCGCCGAACGATTTGTCCAGCGACGCCGCGTATTCCAGCCCTTTGTTGCCGGGCGGCATGAGCAAAGCCATCGATTCCCCGAAGGTGATCACCTCGGGAGCTTGTCCGTATGCGTGCAAGAGAATTGCCTCCTCGTGTCGGGTGCGGCGCCCGGCGTCAGCGCGCCATCCAACCGCCGTCGACGCACAGGATATGTCCGTTCATATAGTCGGAAGCGGAAGAAGCGAGGAAGACGACCGGCCCGGCCAAATCTTCCGGCGTGCCCCAGCGGCCTTGCGGAATACGCTCCAAGATCGAACGGCTGCGCTCCGGATCTTTGCGAAGCGCTTCCGTGTTGTCCGTCGCCATATAGCCGGGCGCAATCGCGTTGACGTTGATGCCCTTGGACGCCCATTCGTTGGCGAACGCCTTGGTCAGGCCCGCGACCGCGTGCTTGCTGGCCGTATATCCCGGCACGTTGATGCCGCCCTGGAAGCTCAGCATCGAGGCGATGTTGATGATTTTGCCGTAACCCTGCTTGACCATCTCGCGAGCGGCAAGCTGGCACAGGAAAAAGACGGCGTTCAGGTTGAGATCAAGCACGTCGTGCCAATCCTGAGCCGAGTGGTCGATGGCCGGCGTGCGGCGGATGATGCCGGAGTTGTTAACCAGAATGTCGAGCCGTCCCGCCAACTCGATCGTGCTGGAGATGACGCCGGGAAGCTCGGCTTCGTTGGCCAGGTTCGCCTTGATGCCGTAGAACTTGCGGCCAAGCCCTTCCACGATGGCTTGCGTCTCCGCCGTGCGTCCGCTGCTGCTGACGCCGACGATGTCCGCGCCCGCGCGCGCCAGTCCGACGGCCAGCCCTTGGCCGAGCCCGACGCCGGCGCCGGTTACGAGAGCGACTTTTCCGGTCAAGTCAAAAGGATTGCCAGGATTGCTCATTCCCATGAATCTCCTTCCGTGATTTAAACGTTTAAAAGACCTTGATGCTTCCCATTATAGCGTAATACCGCGCACTCGCCAACAGGACGCTTTTGGGGACGTCCGCTCGTCCGAAACGCCGCCGGGCGGCCAATCCCGCTTTGGTCTTCCCCGGACCGAAGCGAGGGCCGGACCAAGACACGGCCGAAAGCCCTTATAACCGAACAGGCCGCGCAGCGCGGATCGCGGCTTCCTCGCCCGAACCGCACGGCGGCGGGCCGCGACCTCCCCGCCCGAATCGGCACGGCGGCCGTCCGCAGCTCCCGCGACGATAAAACGGCGCCCCCGTTGCGGCGGGAGCGCCGTTTTTATCCTTTTATTGCCCGCCGGATGGCGGCTCGTATCCTGTCGCGTTCGCCGCGCGCAGCTCGGACACGAGCTCGTCGTGGATCGCTCCGTTCGAGGCGGCGATATGACGCGTCGTCAACCGGTAAGGCCGGCCGGCCGTATCCGTGACCCGCCCGCCGGCTTCCTGCACAAGCAAGGCGCCCGCGGCGACGTCCCACGCGTTCAGGCCCAGCTCCCAGAAGCCGCTGAGCCGGCCGGCCGAGACGTACGCGAGATGGAGCGCGGCAGAGCCGATCGTGCGGATGTTGCGCGAGCGCGTCGCCAGATGCCGGATGCCGAGCAGGTTGATCGGCAGATTGCGGTCCGTATCCGCCGGAAAACCGGTTGCGAGCAGGCTGTCCGCCAGCGTTGCTTCTTCCGATACCCGCGCCCGCTTGCCCCGGACGTACGCGCCCTTCCCTTTCTCGGCCACAAACAACTCGTCCCTCACCGGATCGTACACGACGCCGACAATCACCTCGCCGCGATGCGCAAGCGCGATCGATACCGAGAAAAACGGCAAGCCGTGAACAAAGTTCGTCGTGCCGTCCACCGGATCGACAATCCAGACGTATTCGGCCTGTTCCGCCCGCTCCGGAGTCAGCAAGTCCTCTTCGTCCCCGCCGACCCCTTCCTCGCCCAAAAAGGCGTGCTGCGGAAAATGCGTCCGGATCAGGTTCCGGATCATCGTTTCCGCGCCTTTGTCGACTTCCGTCACGAGGTCGCGTGAAGACGATTTCATTTCGAGCTTGGAAAATTGGCCGAGGCGCGTCTGAATCCATTCGCCCGCCTTGGCGGCCGTGCTGATGGCAACAGCCGTAAAGCTTTTTCCCGATACCGTATACAAAGGCTTAGTTGGCCCGGACATGTTCGCTATCACTCTTTCCAAACGTTTTTGTTCCCTTCCTAGTATAATAGAAATACGAATAAAAAGCTTCCTCTGTTTCACCCAAATATTTGTAACCGTGATCGGCCGTCCGCCGGACGGATTGCGCCCCCGCTGGCCGCTTGCGGCTGCCGGCGTCCGCGATGGCCGGACCGGGACCGCCATCGGCTGCCGCCGCGCGGAGCATGCCCGGACGTGCGGAAGCGGACGCCTCCCGGCTCGCGGGCGCGGGCTTTTTCGGATTCGGAAGGCTTTTGTTTGCCGCTTGATCGTTAATTCGACAACATTTTCGCGCAGGCTGCGGTAAGCTTATGATGTCTCGCGGGTCCGGGTTTTAGGGCTTTGTGATGGATGACGGATGGATGATGGGCGGACGTTAGCGACTGCCGGCCGTCGTGCCGGACTTTTTTGAAGGGGGACGCAGCATGATTTTTTCGCCGTCGCTGGAGATGGTATTCGCGGATACGGAGCTGGCGTTCGAAGAACGAATGCGTCTGATTCGCAGGCTCGGGTTCGGCGCCTTCGAGTTCTGGGGCTGGTGGAACAAGGACATCGGGGCGATCGACCGCGAACGCAGGCGGCTCGGGTTGGAGATCGCTTCGTTCTGCACGCGGATGATTCCGCTCACGGACCCCGCCCGGCGCGCCGAGTTTGTGGACGGCCTGCGGGAATCGCTGGAGGCGGCGGCCCGGCTGGAATGCCGCACGCTGATCGCCCAGACGGGTCCCGAACGCGGGGACATGGACCGGGCAGAGCAGAGACGGAGCGTCATCGACGGGCTTCGCGCCTGCGTGCCGCATCTGGAGGCGGCGGGCGTGCAACTGGTCGTCGAGCCGCTGAATACGCGGATCGACCATCCCGGCTACTTCCTCACGACGACGCGGGAAGCCTGCGACATCCTCGAGCAGGTGGGCAGCCCGTCCGTCAAGCTGTTGTTCGACGTCTACCACCAGCACATTACCGAGGGAAACCTGATTTCGAACCTGACGGACAATATCGGCAAGATCGGATATCTTCATATCGCGGATCATCCCGGCCGCCACGAGCCGGGAACGGGCGAGATCCATTACGGCGGCGTGCTGGAGGCAATTCGGCTCGCCGGTTATCGCGGTTACGTCGGGCTGGAATTCAGGCCGACCGGCCATCCGGCCGACGCGCTGGCCCCTTATGCGGACCGGACGGCAACGGGAAAGGAGCGGCAAGCCGATGCAAACGCCATCTGAGCGCTCCCGCGCGCCCGAATTCCCGCCCGATAGCGGTTCGGCGCATCCGCGCAGACGGCTGGGGCCGTCCGATCTGATGTTCTCCCCGATCGGACTGGGCTGCTGGCAGTTCAGCCGGGGGCGGGGCATCGTCGGCAAGTATTGGGGCAAGCTGGAGGAAACCGCGATGACGGACATCGTGCGCGAATGTCTGGCCGGCGGCGTCAATTGGTTCGATACCGCCGAAATATACGGCAGCGGTCAATCGGAGCAGTCCCTCGCCCGCGCGCTGGACGAGATCGACATACAGCCCGGCCAGGCGCATATCGCTACCAAATGGTGGCCCCTGCTCCGGACGTCGGCCAGCATCGCCAAGACGATCGAGCTTCGCTGCCGGGCACTCAGCGGGCACCCGATCTCGCTGTATCAGGTGCATCAGCCCTACTCGTTCTCTTCCGTCGCCGCGGAGATGCGCGAGATGGCCAAACTCGCGGAAGACGGCCGCATCGGCCAGATCGGCGTCAGCAACTATTCCGCCCGCCAGATGCGTACGGCGGACAAAACCTTGCGCGGGTACGGCCTGCGCCTGACGTCGAATCAGGTGAAGTTCAGCCTGCTGGACCGGCGCATCGAGCACGACGGCGTGCTGGAGACGGCCAAGGAACTCGGCGTCGCCATCATCGCCTACAGTCCGCTCGAGCAGGGGCTGCTGACCGGGAAGTTCCATCGGCGCAAGGAGCTGGCGGCCGAGCTGCAAGGTCCGCGCAAATGGATGCCCTCCTTCCGGCCGGACGGACTGAAGCGCGTCGAACCGCTCATCTCGCGGCTGGAGGAGATCGCCGAGGCACGGGGCGCCTCGGTCTCCCAGATCGCCCTGGCGTGGCTGCTCGGCGCGCACGGGGATACGGTGTTCGCCATTCCCGGCGCCTCCAGGCCCGAGCACGCACGAGACAACGCCGGAGCCATGTCCGTCCGGCTAACGGCGGATGAGCGGGCCGAATTGTCGGAGCTGTCGGATAGGGTGCGCAAGCGGCGGGCGTAAGGGCTGCTTTCAACGAACGGGGCTTGCTCAATAGGGCATGAGCCGTTTGCGGCTCGGAAGGGCCGGGTGGTCCGTTGGCAAGAGCGGCATAGGGTCCAGGACAGCGGGCGCGGTCCGCTTGAGCGGGGAACAAGCTTCGAGCTGCGCGGGCGTATTTCGACGGGCATACTTCGCCAGCGAGGCTGTACCCGGATCTGCTTCGCCGGCGGAGGCTGCACCCGGGTCTGCTTCGCCGGCTGGGGCTGCCCCGGGGTGGCTGATTCGCCGATTGGCGGCGGCACGGCGACTCTTTGCCTTTGGATGCCGTCCGTATCCGATACAAAATATCGTTAACGCGGCCATACCGCGGCTTCCGTATGCGAATAGCGATACAAAATATCGCTATCGCCCAGAAATCGGCTCAAAAACCCGGAAAACGGGGGATTTTCCGATATTTTGTATCGTTAAACCAGACGGAGGGGCGCGAATTCTCGGCGATAGCGATAAAAAATACCGCTAAGCCGTGCCTCGGCAGCCGAGCGGAAACCAAGCCGGGCGGCAAACCGCCACAAACGGGAGCCGGGAGTGTCTTTGAACCATGAAGGGCCGGCGGTTGCGCCGTTTTCGGCGTTCCAACGATTCCGGCGTTCCCAACGGGGACTGCGGCGACGGTTTGCGACTGCGGCGATAATTTGAGACTGCTGCGACAGTTTACGATTGCGACGATGGTTTGCACCTGCTGCGATGGCGGCCAAGGCGGACACGGAGGACTGATGGCTCTCGGTTGCCGATCACTTCCTTGCGCAAGAAAGCGGCCATCGACCGGAAAGCGAAAAATGGCGGCACACGGGATTCGCCCGTGCGCCGCCATTTTGCATGCCGTTCGCATTTCCTGTTGGGACAGCCCCGTTCCGCCCTGGGAAGCCGTTTCCGCTCTCCCCGCCCTCTGCGGATGCGTCGGGATCAAGCCGGCGAGGTCGGCCGAAGCCGGCCGTCCGCGCCCGGCGCGGTCGCATGGCCCGTACCCGAATGCCGGCACAGCTCCGCGTAATAACCGCCGTTCTTGATCAGATCGGCGTGCTTGCCCTGCTCGACGATCTGGCCGTCCCGCATGACGATAATCCGGTCGGCATGCCGCACCGTCGACAGCCGGTGCGCGATGACGAGCGTCGTCCGGCCGCGGGATACCGTCTCCAGCGCCCGCTGGATCAGGCGTTCCGTATGGGAGTCGAGATGCGCCGTCGCTTCGTCGAGAATCAGGATGCGCGGGCGGAACACCAGAATGCGCGCGAACGAGATCAACTGGCGCTCGCCGGCCGACAGGCCGCTTCCCCGCTCGGACAGCACGGTGTCGTAGCCGTCGCGAAGCCGGGCGATCATCGGGTGCGCGCCGACCGTGCGGCACGCCTCCACGACCGCCTCCTCCGGGATCTCCCGGCGGAACAAGCGGACGTTGTCGATGATGGAGCCGGAGAACAGATACGGCTCCTGCTGGACCAGCCCGACGATCGCATGCAGATCCCGCAAGGGCAGCGAGCGCACGTCGATATCGTCGATCAGCAGCGAGCCCGCCTTCACGTCGTAAAATCTCGGCAGCAGGTTGACCAGCGAGCTTTTGCCCGCCCCCGTCGTGCCGACGATGCCGACAAACTCCCCGGGGCGGATGTCGAGATCGATGCCGCGCAGCACCTCCGGCCCATCTCCATATGCGAACCGGACGCCGGCGAACGTAAGCTTGCCGGCGACCCGCTCGGGGTCCACCCGCACGGCGCGGTCTTCGGACGGATCGGCCACCTCCGGCTTGACGGAGAAGATGCGCCACAGCCGATCCAGCGACACCAGGGTCGACTGCATCGTGTTCCACTGCTGGGTCAACTGGTTGATCGGCTGGAAGAACTGCCGGATATAGCTGATAAAGGCGTATAAGACCCCGAATTCCAGTTGCTTGTTCAATACCGCCATGCCGCCGATCCAGACGATAAACGCCACGGCGACGTTGCCGAGCAAGTCGAACGTCCGGTTGAACGTAACCGAGTTGCGGATTTCCCGCAAACTTTCCATCCAGTATTTCTCGTTATGCCGGGTGAACCGTTTTTTCTGCTCCTTCTCCTGGTGGAACGCCTGGATGAGGCTCATGCCCGACAAATTCTCGGCCAGATAAGCGATCATCCGGGAAAGCTGCGTCCGCGTCCGGTGATACGAATTGCGCAGCAGCGTCCGGAAGGCGAAGGCGATCGCCGCGATAACCGGCAGCAGCACGAGGCTGTACAGCGCCAGCTCCACGTCCAGCGCGAACATGAAGCCGAGGATCAGCACCAGCGTCAATCCGTCGCGGATGAGACTCAGGAACACTTGCGTGAAAAATTGGTTGATCGTCTCCGTATCGCTGGATTCGTGCGTGACCAGGCTGCCGATGGGATACCGGTCGAAAAACGACATCGACAGCTTGGTGATATGCTCGAACAAATCTTTCCGCAGCGAAGCGACAATCGCCTGGCCGGCCCTCTGGATCAGATTGGCCATCCCATACGCGAGCAGCATCGCGGCGACGGCGGATACCAGGTAAGCGGCGCAGATGCCGATCAGCCAGCCCGTTCCTTTGTCGCCCAGCAAAATGTCGTTGTCGATCGCCACCTTGACGAGATACGGCTGCAGCAGATCCGCGGAGATCGCCCCGACGGCGCACAGCAGAATCAGCAGGAACGTCTTCCGGTGGGGTCGGGCATACCCGAACAGCAGCCGGAACGCGCGTCCCCGCCCCAGACTTGCGTCCGATTCCCGTTCCCGTTCCGGATGCGCCGCAGATGGACCGTTACTCATACGCCGCTCCCTCCTCCTGAATCGCATAGAGCTCCGCATACACGCCGCCAAGCCGCAGAAGCTGCTCGTGCGTGCCCCTCTCGACGATGCGCCCTTCCTCCAGCACGACGATTTCGTCCGCGTGCCGGACGGCGCTCAGCCGGTGCGCGATCAGAATCGTCGTCCGGCCTTTGCGCGACCGCCGCAGATTGCCCAGTATGCGCGTCTCCGTCACCGTATCGACCGCGCTGACGCTGTCGTCCAGCAGCAGGATCGGCGACTCCTTCAAGAAACCGCGGGCGAGACTCGCGCGCTGGCGCTGGCCGCCGGACAGCGTAACGCCCCGTTCGCCCAGCTTCGTGTCGTAGCCGTCCTTGAAGCCGGCGACGTTCCCGTGGAATTCCGCCAGCTTGGCCGCCGCCTCCACCTTCTCCCGGCTCGCCCCGCGATCGGAAAACGCGATGTTGTCGCGGATCGTCGTGCTGAACAAAAATCCGTCCTGAGGCACATAGGCGATCGATCCCCGCAAGCTCTCCAGAGAAAGCTCGCGAATATCCCGCCCGCCGATGCGGATCGTGCCCGCCGGAGGGTCGTACAGCCGCAAGAGCAGCTTCGCGAGCGTCGTTTTGCCGCTGCCCGTGCGCCCGACGATGCCGAGGGTGCGTCCCGGCGGCACCGAGATGGACAGATCGACCAGCACGGGCCGCTCCGTCCCCGGATATGCAAACGTTAAACCCGTGATTTCGATGCCCGCTTCCTCGCTGGCGGGCGCTTCCTTCGGCGAGTCGGTCTCCCGGATATCCGGCACTTCGGCCAGCAGCTCGTTCAGGCGGTCCAGCGAGGCGCGGGCGCGTTGAAACGTGTTGATGACGTTCCCGATCTGCTGCAGCGGCGTGACGATCAGCCGCAAATACAGCGTCAGCGCGACGAACAAGCCCAGCGACAGATGGCCGTGAATCGTCAGATACCCGCCGTAGCCGATGGCCGCCACCAGCGAGACCGCGCCGGCAAACGGCAGCAGCGCCTGAAAAAGCGACGTCGCCTTCACAAGCTGGAGCTGCTTGTCGCGAATATCGTCGACGCGCTCCCCGAACCGCTGCCTGGCGACCGGCTCGTTGCCGAACGTCTTGGTCACGCGGATGCCGCCGAACTGCTCCTCGGCCGACTCCGTCATCCGGGCCAGAGCCTCCTGGACCCGTCCCGACCGCGTCCGGATGATCGGGCCGAAGTAGATGACGAGCAGCGGAATCGACAGCAGCGGCAAGACGCATACCGCGAGCAGCCCGGCCGGAATGCCGCTCCACAGCATCATGGCGACCGACGTGACGAGAAGCACCGAGGCGTTCGTCATTTGGTTCAAGCTGTTGGCGATCGACTCCCGGACCGTCGTCACGTCGTTCATGAAGTAGCTCAGCAGCTTGCCGACGCCGTTCCCCCCGAAATACCGCTCGCTCAGCTTGGTGAAGTGGGCGAACAGCCGCTGTCTCACCCGAAATTCGAAGCGCCGGCCCAAGCGATGGTTCATATACTGTCCGGCTCCGAACAGCACCCCGTATCCGACGCCGATCGCCAGCAGGATCAGGCTGTACCTGCGGATCGCTTCCGCCGTAAGCCCGCCCCGCTGCAGCTCGTCCGTAAATTCCCCCAATATCCGCGGAAATTGGGCATGCACCAGGTTCGCCGCCGCGATCGACGCGACGCCGATCAGATACAGCCACCAATGCGCACGGATATGGCCGAATAACAACCGACTTCCGTTCATGCCTCCGCCTCCTCCTGAATGGACGGCGCGCGGCCGATCCTATGCAAGAACCGCGATCGGGCGCTCGCGATATCCGTTGGCGCTTGAAAAGCATAAGAGCCGCGGCAGGTTCGGCATCGTTCCTGCAGGGCTCCCTTGCGATCAATGGTGAACGGAGCCGCCGGAGGAACGTTGCCGCGATCCGGTTCCTCTCCGGCTCGGCCCGTCCCGCTCTGCGGCATTCCTTAACCGGCCGCTTAACCGTATTCCCGGCATCGGGCCGTCATGGGCCGTGCAACCGTGGCGCTTTCATTATAGTAGCTTTCCTTTCCCCGCTCAAACCGGATATTTCTGCAACCGGGCCGTTCTGGGCGCGTATGGCGGGAAAACCGCGCATTTTCCGGGAGATTCCAATGAATTCGGTTACACCCGTCCGATCGGCGGGGGAAACCGCCGCGAGCCGCAAGGATTTCCTCCTTCCCGTCCCGTCCGGGCGTCAACCGGCCGCTTCGGCCTCCCGGTCCTCTTCCGCTTCCACCGCCGGGAACCGCAGGATGGCTTCCGTGCCGACCCCTTTTTCGCTGCGGTATTCGATATGCCCCTGCATCGCTTCGACGATTCGGAACGCCACCATCAGGCCGAGTCCGGTTCCTTTGGTTTTGTTGGAGAAATAAGGCTCCCCCAGCCGGGCGAGCTCCTCGGGGCTCATGCCCGTCCCGTTGTCCTTGATGTGCACATAGACGTCGCCTTCCCGGCGGTACGCCCAGATGCGGATTTCTCCCCGCTCCTTCAGCGCCTCGATGCTGTTCTTCACGATATTGATTAACGCTTGCTTCAGCTTGGCCGAATGGCCGCCGATGTACAAATCCGGCGGCGCGTCGACGCAAAGCTTCGCCCCTTGAAGCTGCGCCATCGGAGCCAGCATGCTTTCAAGCCGCAGGAGCTCGTCCGACAGCTTCAGGATGCGCCAATCCTCCAGTTCCGGCCGGGCGAAAGCGAGAAAATCGCTGACGATGCCCGCGGCCCGGTCCAGCTCCGCCAGCGCCATCTCCACATACATCCGCTCCCGGCTGTCCGTCCGTTTTCCGAGCAGTTGCAAAAAGCCCCTCGTCACCTGCAGCGGGTTGCGGACCTCGTGGGCGACCGAAGCGGTAAGCTCGCTGACGATCTCCAGCTTCTCGTGCTTTTGCAGGTAGCGGTTGAACTTTTCAAGCTCCCGTGAATATTGCACGAGCCGGTGATGGTCGCATGCGAGGCGGCGGCCCAAAATGACGGTCAGCGATAGGACGAAGCCGATCACCCCCCATTTCCATAAGCCGAGCGGATAGTCCGCCGAAGTGGCGTAATACCAGACGAGCTCTCCGAGAGACAACGACGCCAGCCAAGCGAACCCGCAAGCGAACAGGATGGCGTTGCGCTCCCTCCGAACGGCGTGACGGACGCAGAACCCGACGAGAACAAGCAGTTGGAAGGCGATCACGGCGCCCAGGAACGTAACGGTTATCGGATACTGGATCGGATGCAGCTTGTTGTCCAGGGAGTAATTGAGTATCGTCAAGACGAGACAGAGGAAGGAGTAACCGATTTGGAACTTCCGGAATTTTTCCAGAAAAGAGGACCCGCCGGTCTCGAAGGCGTGCTCGAAAAAGTAGGTAAACGCGGGCAACAGCGTGTAAACGGCAAGGTCGAAAATCATGCGGTACAAATATCCGCAATGTCCGTGCAGCGTGTACAATATCGGAGAATACGTCAAGGCCATAAGGCCGAGCGCCAGCATAATGACCGACAGCGAGAGCCATCGGCGCAGTTGTCCGGAGGGGAGCAGACTGGCGCAAAACAGCATGATGGCCGAGGCCAGCAGGAAAGCCCCGCCGAATATCAGATCGTCCATGTCCTCGGCCGTATACGCCCGGAGCAACTGCGAATAGTTGCCGAACGTCATGTCGCCTTCGATGCCGATCCGGCCGGACGCGCTCTCCGCCTTGATCAACAGCGCGGTGTTGTCCCGCACGGGGAGGAGAACCCGATTCACGTCAAAGCCGTGATTCCGGGAAGATTCGTACAGAACGTCAAGATGCTGGTCATAAGCCGTAATGCGGTGGCCGTACAGGGTTCGGATATATAATCCGCTCTCGCCTTCTCCTCCTTCGGGCAATTCGACTCGAATCCATATGGCGCCGGTATTCCCGCCGGCCGCAACATTCGAACGGGAGCCGGCCGTCAGCCAGCCGCCGGTCTCTCCGGCAAGCTCCGCCTCCGTCGGTTCTTCCCCGGGTTCCGCCCATTTGTATTGCCATCGGTCGATGGTTTGCCCCGTCGGTGGAGTCCGATAGAACGCGTACAGCAAAATGACGGAGCTCAGCAGCGCGCAGGACAGCAAAAGCAAAATCGTGCCCCTTCGAATCGCTTGTCTCATAAAAACACCCGACCTGCTTAAAATGTGGAGTAAAGACAGAGCTCCCCTTGTGCCTACAAAGATTCGACGCGAATTCCTGTATTCCTTCACGCGATAGGCCCTAGTTCCTACCGGATCGGCGACGATCCGCCGCAGGCCTGTTCGAAACCGGCGATCCGGGAAGCGCCGGCCGCAAGCATCCGGCTGAGACCACGGAATCCAACCGAATCCCGGGAGCGGAGCATGGCGGGCAGAGCCGAGCGCAATCGGATATGGCCTCGCGGCCGCCGAACAACGTGTACAACACCGGCGGATCCGTTACAATAAGAATACTCGGGCTGATCAGGACGAGAGACGAGAGCGATTACCGGCAGGCGCAGCGCCCGATGATGTCCGGGCTTCGCTCCGGCCGTGAAGGCGGCCGGGAGCAGCCGGACGATGCCTGCTGCCCGCACCCTTATACGAAATCCGGTAGGAGGACATACGGATGGATTGGAAAATCAGTCTGGCCGAGGAACGCATCCGGGAAGCCCAACGCAACGGAGACTTCGACAATCTCCCCTTGCTCGGAAAGCCGCTGCCGAAAGACACCCTCGAAGGGGTTCCCGAGGAGCTGCGAATGGGCATGAGGCTGCTGAAAAATGCCGGCATGCTTCCGGAGGAGCTGCAGCTTCTGAAGGAGATCGCCTCCATCGAGGATCTGTTGCGCTGCTGCCGGGACGAGGAAGAAGCCGCCCGCTTGCGGAACGAGCGCTCCGCCAAGCAGTTGCGCTTTCAGCAGTTGGCGGAAGCGCGGGGGTGGGACCGGCAAACCGCATTCGCCTTCTACCGCGAGAAAATCGAACGAAAATGGACCGAATAGGCCATGCGCGACCTCCTTGCCTCAAACGAAAACCGGGCCGCTCGGCGGCCCGGATGAATACGGATGATGGCCTGTTATTGCACGGAATAAGCGGTGCCCGCAGGGACGATCTGCACCCAGGTCGTACCCGGCTTCAGCGCGATTTCGCGTCCGTCGATCGACGCCCGCAAAATTCCGTCCTTGCGCGCCCATTTGATCTCCCTCGCTTGCCCTTCGGCCAGCCACATGCCCTTCCCCGGCCCGTCCAGATCGACATCGCGCCGTCCTTCCTTGTCCAGCACGACATGCTTCGTCTCCAGAATCAGCACGTTGGCCGCCGTCAGTTGCCGGTCCGACCGGGCGTCCTTGTGCGGCTTGCCTTCCATAAGCCGGCCGTACAGGCCCGTTGCCGCATCGTATTCGTAGGCGACGTCGTACCCTCCGATATACGGGATGTCCGTCCGTGCGGCGGAGCGGACCGTGGATGGCCCTTCGGGAGAGGCGGAGGCGGCTAGCGACCCGCCCGGCTTCGCGAATGCCGGCAGCGGAGGCGTCTTCCACTCCTGCCTGTACTTTTTGGCGGCGATGCCCTCCCGGATTTTCGCAATCGACGTGTACAGATTATGGGGGGCTTTGCGCGATTTGTCTCGCCAGTAGTAGCGGTCGTCGCCGTACACCTGGTCGAAATGGTTCAAGCCGCGCTGCTTGATCCGCGTAATGGCGGCCGGACTCCACCCCGCATGCACGAGCACCGCGTCCCAGCCTTCCCCCAACTCCACGTAGTACGGACGGATGCTGCGGACGGGCCCGATGACTTCCGGGGACTTGCTCTGAAAAAACGCGGCAAACCGGGTGATCTCGCCCTCGGCCAAAATCTCGTAGACGATGTCCGCCTCGTCCAGCCCCGTCTGGGGACGGGCGGCCGGAGAGTTCTCGATCATCACCATGATGGGTCTGTCCCGCACGGCGGTCGGGCTGCCCAGCCCCGTCAGCGGAAACGCAAATGGCTCGGGGGTCGGGCTCGGTGCCAACGAAGCGGACGGCGCCGCGGACGGAAGCGCCGACGGCGCGGGAACCGGCTCATCGGCAGCCTGCCCGCCGCAGCCGGCGGCCGTCAAGGCCACCAACCAAGCGGCCAAGCCAACCTTCCACCAGCGAGAGTCCTTGTTCAACAGCTTCCACACCTTTCTGTCGCCGGATCGGACTTGCCTATGGCATTCAGTATAATCCATTTTCTGGTCAAATTCACGAAGTTTCGTATTCGACCGTCCCCGGTGCGGTTATGCCGCTCCGCTCAACAGGCGAATCCTCGGTTTGTCTACAAGAAAAACGGCTCCGCCCAAGAGGCGAAGCCGTTTGCGCTTAGCGGTACAGCGGGAGAGTTTGAATCGCGGAGCTTGGCTCCCGTTATTCGGCAATCGCACCGTCCGGCGGCACTCGAAGCTGTTCGCCGGCCATCGGCTTCCCCCGCCCCCGCCTCCGGCTTGCAAATCCTACAGCTCAAAATCCAGGTTGGCCGGCTCCGGCGGCAGCGCGTCGAAGGCGGGATCGTCCGTCGTCGGGGTGCGTTCATCCACTTCGTCGAACCGGAAGCGGTCGACCCATACTTGCCCCCCTCCGGACAGCAAGATGCCGAAGGCGATCGCATGCGCGGACGGGGGGATGTCCAGGACGACCTGATAAGCGTTCCACTCCGCGGTGCCGGTGATGGGGCGTCCCTGCATGTTGTCGAACTTGAGCATCTCCCCGTTCCGATCGTCGACCCTCATCCAAAGACCGGCCCAGCCGGTCGTATTCTCGCTCTTCACGAAGGCCGACAGCCGCAGCCGTTTGGATGCGTATTTCTCTGCGCTGAACATCTGCATCAGCGTGACGAATCCGGTAGCCTCCTTCGTCTTGGACCTTAGCGTGGCGGAGGCTCTGCCTTCGTGAACCTCCTTGCGGTCGATGCCGACTTCGTAAGCGTCCGGAGACTGTCCGGTAATCGTCCAGCCGGCGGGTGCGGTTTGCATCATGGCGGGGGTTCCTCCTTGAATCAGCGATTTCGCATATTTGCGGTACTGGCCCGGGGTCAGACGGTACATTTTTTTGAACGCGCGCGTGAACGCCTCTTGGGACTGGAATCGGCAATCCAGCGCGATATCCAGAATGCGCTTGTCGGTATGCGCCAGCTCCGCCGCCGCCCGCGTCAGCCTGCGGCTGCGGATGTACTCGCCCAGCGTCGATCCGACCGTTCGGCTGAACAGCCGGTGCAGTTGGCGCACCGAGAACGCCGTCCGCCTGGACAATTCTCCGATCGGGACGTCCCGTTCCAGATTCGATTCGATGTGGGCGATTGACCGGCGGATGGCTCTGAACTGGTCCGATTCGTTCATGTCGTCTGCTCCTTCCCTCAGGCTCTGGAGTCAGGATATCATAGCTGCCGGGTCTTATTTTTGATCGAAAATGCCAACCTTCGCGTTCCGTACTCCCAGCCGCCGCAATTCCGCCTCCCGGTACGCGGGCATCTGCCCCGCCGGATCGAACACCGGTCCGCTGTGGCACACCTCCAGCCGTGCCGGACGGAGCCGGTCGACGATCTCGCTGCTGCGCACGGCCTCGGCCATATCGGCGGTGAAGGCCGGCATCGGACGCCGGACGGCGCCGCGCTTCGAGGTGAACAGATCGCCGGCAAGCAACACGGCGGCCTCCGGCTCGAAATACGCGACATGCCCCGGGGAATGGCCGGGGGTGTGATACGGCACAAGCCCGCCGATCGGCAGCAAGCGGCCGTCCGCATCCGTCTCGAGAGACCGCACCGCACCCGCGGCAACGACGGCCGCCGCCTTCTTCCGGCGCGGATAAGGGAGCCGCCCCTCCATATACGGAATCTCATCGCGATGCGCGTAGACCGGCACGGGAAACGCGTCCAGCAGCTTGTTTAACGCGCCGGTATGATCGGAATGCCCGTGCGTCAGCACGATCTGCTTCAACGGAAGCCCCGTATCCGCGATGAACCGCAGAATGCCGCCGGCCATCGGCCCGATCCCCGCGTCGACGAGCGTCAACCCTTCCTCGTCGACCACGGCCCAGACGGTAATCGGGATAATCAGCCAGCTCCGGAGTTTCCAGACGCGGGGCGAGATCGCTTCGATTTTCATGGGCGTTGCGCCTCCTTCTCGGATAGTTGGGCTTTAAGGCCCGCGAGCATCGCGTCGACGGCGGTGTCGAACGTGGACGACAGACGCTCCATCAACTCGCCGGACGATTCCGAAGATTGGTTGTACGTTGCCGCGATCCCGTGTATGAGGTAGAAGAAGATCCGGCTGCACGCCAGCAGCCTGTCGCCGTCGGACAGGCCCAGTTCCTCGCCCAGCGCCTGCTTCATCAAGTTAAACAGGCCGTTGCGCAGCCGGTTGATCTCCAGCTCGGGCTCGGCGATATCCACGCGGCCGGCTCCCGCGCCGAAAAAGATCGGATACATGCCGCGGTGCCGAAGGCAAAATTCGATAAAAAGCCGGCTCAGCTTCCGCAGCCGCTCCCCCGGCCGAACCCCCGTCCCGGCGGCCATCGCCGCCTCCATCTCTGCTCGCAGCTCCTCGAGCGGCGGCGCCGCCAACTGATGCAGCAGATCCGCTTTGTCCTTGAAATAAAGATAGATCGTCGTATGCGAGCACCCCGCCCCCCGGGCGATTTGTCGCATCGTCACCGACTCGTAGCCTTTTTCGCCGAACAGGCGTCCGGCCGCGTCCAGTATGGCCTTTTTCGTTTCTTCGGCGCGTGTCTCCTTTAAACTCGGCATGCCGCACCATCCTCCTAACCATCGGTTACTAACCTGTGGTTATATCATAACCAATGGTTACAACAGAGTCAATCGATATTGCCGGACCGCCGCACCGGCGCGTTGCCGCCGGGCTTCTCCGCTGCGATTGACATTCGCCCCCATCCCAAGTATAACAAGAATATTCCGACAACAGCCTGCGGCGAACCGTCCGTTCCGGGCGGCTTTTTTCGATCGGACGGCAATCCCCGACAGATCACCAACAGATGGAGACGTGATAGGAATGACGGAGCAGGAACACGTACAGATCGGCCTGGAGGAGATCGTTCAGGCGCAGTTGCATCTGAAGGAAGTGGTGAACCGGACGCCTCTCCAGCACAGCCGCGTGCTATCGCAGCGTTACGGCTGCGAGGTATGGCTCAAGCGCGAGGATTTGCAGGTCGTGCGGTCGTTTAAAATACGGGGCGCCTATCACCTGATCCGCTCCCTGCCCCCGGAGCAGTTGGAGCGCGGCGTCGTCTGCGCCAGCGCGGGCAACCACGCCCAGGGCGTGGCGTATTCGTGCCAGGCGCTCGGCATTCCGGGCAAAATCTATATGCCCAGTACGACCCCGCGGCAGAAGGTGAAGCAGGTGGCGTTCTTCGGCGGCGACCGGGTCGAGATCGTCCTGACCGGCGACACGTTCGACGATGCTTATGCCCAGGCGGTTGTTGCGGCGGAGCGGGACCGGATGGCGTTCATCCACCCGTTCGACGATCCGAAGATTATCGCGGGCAACGGAACGATCGGCCTGGAAATGATGGAGGACGCCCAGCAAACTCCGGATTATGTGTTCGTGACGATCGGCGGAGGCGGGTTGGCGGCCGGCGTGAGCGCTTATTTGAAGAAGGTTGCTCCGTCCGTCCGCGTCATCGGCGTCGAACCCGAAGGCGCGCCTTCGATGAAGCGGTCCGTCGAAGCGGGGGAAGTCGTCGCCCTGGACCAGATCGACAAATTCGTCGACGGAGCCGCCGTCAAGCGCGTCGGGGATTTGACCTACGAGCTGTGCAGCCGCCTGCTGGACGACGTGATCACCGTGCCGGAAGGCAAAGTGTGTACGACGATGCTCGATCTGTACAATGAAAACGCGATTGTCGCGGAACCGGCGGGAGCTCTGCCCATCGCCGCCCTCGACCTGGTACGGGATCGCATCGCCGGCAAAAACGTCGTCTGCATCGTCAGCGGCGGCAACAACGACGTCGACCGGATGCAGGAGATCAAGGAGCGCTCCCTGATCTACGAAGGGCTGAAGCACTACTTCATGGTCAACTTCCCGCAGCGGGCGGGCGCACTCCGCGAATTTCTCGACGACGTGCTCGGCCCGACGGACGACATTACGCGCTTCGAATACACCAAGCGGCATAACAAAGAGAACGGCCCGGCCCTCATCGGCATCGAGCTGAAGCGCCGGGAGGACTACGAGCCGCTGATCGAGCGGTTCGAGCGCAAGGGCTTCCAGTACGTGGAGCTCAACAAGGACCCGCTGCTGTTCAACCTGCTCATCTGAGACGGAGCGGCATCCGCGGGAGATTGCAGGCCTTCCCTCTTGACTTTCCCCTTGGGTCATGCTTTATCGTCTGGGAAAAAGGCTGCGATCAGCAAGGAGGAGGCGCGCGTGAAAATCCAGGAAGTGATGCGGCTGACGGGGCTCACCCGCAAGGCGATTTATTTCTATGAGAAGGAAGGGCTGATCCGCCCGCGCATCGACGAGACGAATCAATACCGGGACTACTCGGATGCCGACGTTGACCGGCTTCGGCTCATCGCGGCGCTGCGGTCGCTCGATTTTTCCGTGCAGGAGATCAAGCGCCTGCTCGACGGGCAAGAAACGCCGATCGAGCTGGTCCGGAGGCGGCTCGCCGGCATCCGGCAGCAAAAAGAGCAGCTCGACCGCGCGGAACGGGTGTTGGCGGCGTTATGCGAGGAACCTCTGGAATCCGGCGAGCTTCTAAGGCGTCTCCGCGCGGAGGGCGCATCGTATGACCAGTCCCGCCGCCTGGATGCCGACTATCTGGCCGGCCGGCTGCTGGAGTTGTTCCCCGGCGCGTTCGGCCGGCTGCTGTCGCTGCACTTCGGCGCGTTCCTGGACGAACCGCTCGATTCCCCGGCCAAGGAGCAGGCTTGGCGCGAGCTGGTCGACTATCTCGACGCCGCCGGCGAATTCGAGCTGCCGCCGGTGCTGAAAGAGCTGGACGCCCTGACGGAGAGCGACTTTGAGCATATCCGCATGGCGAGTCTGGAGCACCTTCGGCCGTACCTGAACCCGGACGACGAAACGTACGGCAGGCTGCTCGCCCAGGCGCGCGCGGCGTTGAATTCCGTTCCTTTTCAAGCCTATAACCGCAGCCAAGCGGAGTTTATGGCGCCGCTCAAGCGGGAATTGGCGGCCAAAGGCTTTTACGAGGGCGTCGTCAGCCGGCTGGAGGTGCTCAGCTCCTCCTACCGCGCCTATCGGGATACGTTGCGCAGGCTGCAGGACGATCTGGGAATCGATTACGGCGAACAAGGGTTGATCGTCTTTTAATTCGAGCTTGCGCCGGGTCCGCGCATCCGATAGCATAAGGAGAAAGATTCCATACACGAGGAGACGTTCTTATGCCGGATATGCTCGTCAAATTATACGATTTGCCCGAACAAGAGACGCTCAAGCGCCAGTTGGCCGCGTCGGGGATCAAGATCGTGCGCGCGCTGGCGCCGCAGAAGCATCTGGTCACCGAATGGGTGCGCACCAAATTCCAGCGGCAGTGGGCGGACGAATGCGAGGTCACGTACTCGCGTGTTCCCGTCTCGACCTTTATCGCCGTGCACAACGGGGAAATCGTTGGATTCGCGTGTTACGATTCCATCTGCAAAGGCTATTTCGGCCCGACGGGAGTCGACGAATCGATGCGGGGCAAAGGCGTGGGCAAAGCGCTGATGCTGGCCTGCCTGCACGCCATGGCGGCGGAAGGCTACGGCTACGCCGTCATCGGCGCGGCGGGTCCGGTCGACTTCTACAAGAAAACGGTCGGCGCCATCGAAATTCCGGATTCCTCGCCGGGCATCTACGGCGCCATGATCGGTCGGTAAGGCGGACTCCCGCGGACTGCGATCAGCCCATAAGGGCGCACCCCGTCGCTCGATGTCCAACTGGGCAACGACGCGCGGCGATGCGCCCTTTATGATTGATCGCCTAAACCTTTTACCCTATAAAACGGGAAGCACGCGCTCCAGTTCGGTCAAGCGGCGAATCACCGCAAGCGGCCGGACTTCTCCTTCCGGCACCGGCAATCCTTTGCGGTTCAGCCAGACCGCGTCCATGCCCGCCCGGATCGGCCCGGCTACGTCGTTGTTCCACGAATCGCCGACGAACAAAATATCCTGCGGACGCAGCCCCAATACGCCGATCGCGTGGCGGTAGATGGCAGGGTCCGGCTTCTCGTATCCGATCCGCTCCGAGATGAACAGAAGCTCGTCCGCGAAAACGTCCAGCAGGCCGACCGCTTCGAGCTTGTCCTTTTGCCAGTCTTCCTCCCCGTTGGTCATAATCGCCAGCGTATACGAGCGCCCCAGCCGTTCGATCAGCCGGGTGACCTCCTCGCTCGGATTGATCTTCGTTTTGCTGATGCGTTTGTACAGCCGCTCGAAGTCCTCCGCCTCTTCCGTTCCGATCCGCCGCCCTCTCTCGCCCAGCACGTCGATCAACCGGCGATGCCGGAACTGGTCCAGCGTGATCTCCCGGCGCAAATAAAGCTGCTCGTACGCCAGATCCTTCTCCCGGTACGCTTCGTACAGCTCGCGCATGTCGAATTCCCGGGTCAACGGGTGAAGGCGCAGCGCCTCCCGCACGCTGTCTTCCCAATACTCGTCGAAATACACCAACGTATCGTCCAAATCGAACAGGATAGCCTTGTGCATGATGTCCCTCCCGTTTGTCGTCCACCTGTATCGTACGGTGACAGCGGCGGAAACTCCTTGTCCGGCGAAGTGTCGTGACGCCTCTCCGTCGTGCGTATGCCTCCCCGCCCCGTCATCCGGAGGGGGCCGTTCGAACGGGAAAGGCCGCCTCGGACAGGCCGGGGACGCCCGAGCGGGACCCCGCTGTCCGGACTCCTGGACAAGCTGGCCGCGAACCGCAGGGAGCGCTCGTCTCAGGTTATGCGGAGCCGGGCATCGCCGTGACTGCGCAGGCGGAAAACGGGCGGTTGCGGTTGTACGGTTATCCGCCCGCCTATACGCGGGAACCGCCGGAAATCCGCGGCCCGTGACAGCTTAGCGATACAAAATATCGGCAAGGAGCCGGATTCCCCGTTCGTTCCGCCGATTTCCCGGCGTTAGCGATATTTTGCATCGTTAAACGATCGAACCATAGGCGGCACGGTCGCGTTAACGATATTTTATAGCGCAAACAACCTCGGCGGGTTTAGGCGGCAGCCGCCCGGCGTCCGGCGCCGGCTCATCTCCGGGCCGTGGCGCGGCAGGCAGCAGGGGACGCGTTCGCCCCGCCCCGAAAAGGCAACCCCCGCCGCGTTCCCGACGGAGAACGGACGGGGGGCCGTTTAATCGGGGGAACCCGGCGGCGGCGCCGCGTTGCGAAACCGGATGATCGAGAAATCCGTCAGTCCGGAGGCCACGATCAAATCCCGGATCGGGTGCAGGTTCGGCGTGAGCACCGCTATCCCCTCTCGCTTACCGCTCCCGCGCCGCCTTCCGCCCCGGATCGCCTGCGGCTTCCTTCGCTTCCGGCAGCTTGTTCGCGAAATGGTACATCCACCCCATGAACACCGCGCCTCCGATCCAGTTGCCGATCGTCACGGGGATCAGATTGTCCGCCACCCCGCCCCACGTGATCGTATCCGGATGGTCGAGCACCAGCGCGATGGCGAACGTGCACATGTTGGCGACGCTATGCTCGTACCCCGAGATAAAAAAGCAGAACACAAACAGCATCATCGCGAACATTTTCGCGCCGTCGCCCCGCATCGACATCGGCAGGAAAAAAGCCAGGCAAACCAGCCAATTGCACAAGATTGCCCGGAAAAACAGCTCCGTCGGAGCCGCGTTCATTTTTTTCTCCACGACGCTGAGCAAAAACGCGTTCACCGAGCTCTCGTCGAACAGCCCAGTCGTCCAGATCAGCAGCGCGAAGACGCCCGCTCCCAGCACGTTGCCCGCGTAGCTGACCGCCCACATGCGCCCCGCCTCGCTCCAGCGCAGCCTGCGGCGCAGCGCTCCGAGCGTGTAGTAAAACGTATCGCCGGTGAACAGATCCCCTCCGCCGTAGACGATCAGGATGATCGCCGCGCCGAAGGCGAGAGCCGCGACCGGATACGCCAGAGGCGATTGCTCCAGATAAAAGAAGCTGCCCGTCTTGAACGCCACGATCACCCCGAAGCCGATAAACATGCTGGCCAGCATCGATCTCAGCACGTACCGGAGCGGGCTGGCGCGGAACAAGTCCCGCTTCTTGCAAGCCAGCTTCTCCACATTCGCAAGCGCCCGTTGTTCCATAACCGTCACCCTCCGCCGTCGTCAATAGCCTTATCTTAAACAAACGAAGGGCGGTCGGGTGTGACAATTTTCACGCGGAACCCCGCGCGAGGGCCGCATCAGCGGAAGTCGGCCTCCAGACGCTTCATGAACTCCTCCATCGCGCTGTAGCCCTGCTGCCGCAAATACCAGTTGTTGGCCGCGGCTTCGATCAGACCCGCCACGTCGCGCCCCGGCTGCAGTTGAATTTCGATATGCGGAATTTTGACGCCCATATATTCGGTGAACTTGGACTCCACGTCCAGCTCGTTGTTCAG
Source organism: Paenibacillus thermoaerophilus (assembly GCF_005938195.1). Lineage (GTDB taxonomy): Bacteria > Bacillota > Bacilli > Paenibacillales > Reconciliibacillaceae > Paenibacillus_W > Paenibacillus_W thermoaerophilus. The sequence continues at coordinate 29,886 of NZ_VCQZ01000014.1, read as the reverse complement.
CTCGTTATCCCGCCACTTGGTCAGCTCGATATCGAGCGCGATGCGCGTCTCGTCCTGGAACGCCTTGCGTCCGTACAGGCGCACGACGTTGATCAGCCCGATGCTGCGCAAGGCGAGAAATTCCTTGTTTTTGTCGTTGTGCGTGCCGAGCAGCGTCTGCGGACTGAGCTTCTTCAGCACGACGATGTCGTCCGCCACAAGCCGGTGGCCGCGGCGGATCAGCGTATGCGCCGTCTCGCTCTTGCCGACGCCGGAGCTTCCGCGCAGCAGGATGCCGATGCCGGAGACGTTGACGCAGACGCCGTGGATCGAACACTCGGGGGCAAGCGACTTAGTCAAATACGCGTCCAGCTTGGGGAAAAATTCCGCCGTCGTCTCCGGCGTGCGAAGCAGCGGAATTCCCTCTTGGTCGCAGTATTTTTTCAAATATTTAAGCCCGTCCTGGTTCCATGTCACGATGAAGCAGGGCGGGTGGTATTTGACGATATTGCCGATGTGGTAATTCCGTTCCTCTTCCGTCTGCTTGTGCAGATACGTAATTTCCTTGCGCCCGAGCACCTGAACCCGTTCCGTGGGGAAAAAGTCAAAATACCCGACGAATTCCAGGCCCGGACGGTGGCCCTTCGGCTTCGTGATGGTACGGTTCAGGCAAGAGCTCCCCGCAAGCACTTCGAGCGAGAATCTCTCGACGAGATCTTGTACCGTAATGGATTTCATTTAGGGCATCGTCTCCTTTCGCGTCATGCGTGAGAAATAGTAGTATTCGGCAAACGCACGGGTTTTCCTGCTTGTTCGAGAACTTGCCGCATTTGCCGGGCATATGCTGATACCGGGAGGAATGCTTATGCCGAACTACCGCATAATCGTCGACTTGTCCGACAGGCGGCTGTATCTGCTGGACGGCGATACCGTCGTGAGGCAGTTCCCCGTCGCCATCGGCAAGATGCTGACACAGACGCCGACAGGCGAATATACGATCGTCAACAAGCATCCGAATCCGGGAGGTCCGTTCGGCGTCATGTGGATGGGGCTGTCGAAGCCGCACTACGGCATCCACGGCACGAACGCCCCTTCCTCCATCGGGCAGGCGGTGTCGCACGGCTGCATCCGCATGTACAACCCCGACGTGCTGGAGCTGTCGAAGATCGTGCCGATCGGAACACGGGTCACGATACGGCCCTGATGCCGGCTGGCTCAAGCCCCGGGCGGCCGCACGCCGAGGGGCTTGCCGAGTTTGGGGCCGTCTCGGCTAGCGCAACTGTTCGATCCGCGACCGGATGGAATACTCATCGGGGAAAATCATCAGATAGTCGGTCAGACCGACCATTCTGAACAGCTTCTGGTAGTGGGGCGTCACTCCGCAGGCGAACGTCTGGCATCCCTTTCTGGACAACGAGCGCACGATCCGGATCAAGACGGCGATACCGAGGCTGTTGATATACGAGACACCCGCCAGATTCAGGATCAGGTAGGAGGCTCCCTGTTCCAGACCTTGCTCCCACTCGTACAGACTCAGCAGCGTTTCCTCCGAGTTCCGCGACAAATCTCCTTCCAATTCCAAAATCACAATGCCTTCCGCCACCCGCTTGCGGATACGAAGCTCCGCTTCCATAGAATCACCTACCGGTAAAAAGTCGCTTCCACATAAAACCAACCGTCGCATTGGCCGTATTCAAACCGGTCGGACAACTCCCGGATAAACAACAGCCCCCAACCGCGCGGATGCTCGGCTAACCAATTGTCCCGGATATCGGGGACGGGCAATTCGGGAACAACCGGTCCCCGGTCGCAAATCCGAAACTTCAACGACCGGTCATCCGCTTTCATGCTGACCTTGACTTCCTCGTCCCCTTCGGAATCGGTCCGGCCTCCATGCTCGAACGCGTTCAGGCAGGACTCGGCCACAACCGTCAGAATGTCGTCCAGCCGGTTGTTTTCCGGGTCGATCGTGCCGATCGCTTCGGCGATTTCGCGGATCACCGTTTTCTCCGCTCCATATCCTCCTTTGACGCTCCATTCCTTTGCAAAATTAGGCGATTCCGGCATGTTTGCCCCCCTCTGCGGCCAACGGCCGCAAGCATCTGACCAACACGACCGTACGATCGTCGCGCAAAGCCTGGTTCTCCGCACACAACTTCTCCAGCAGCAGCGAGAGTTGCGCGGAGGCGGGCAAATCGGTCCGGAGCCGCGCCATATGCTCCTCCCATCGCTCGAAACCCGGCATCTCCCCTCCGCAATCCGGATTTTCGACCGCACCGTCCGTATATAACACAAGCGATTCGCCCGGACGCATCCGGCAGGATATGCTGCCGTACGTGCGGTCCGGGTCGATGCCGAGCGGGAGAGAGGAGCACGGCAGCTCGACAGCCGTCCCGCCGCGGACCAGATACGGGGACAAGTGCCCCGCGCTGGCGTATTCAAGCCTTACTTCCCCGTCTTCGGCCTCCAGTAGGGCTACCCCCATCGTGACGTACCTCGTCCCCTGCGCGGCCCTCCAGACATGTCCGTTCAACCGTGTCAGCAGTTCCCCGGCACAGCGGATGTCCGGAAGTTCCAATCGGACCCCGGTCATCACGGCCGACATCAACAAAGCGGCCGACATCCCTTTGCCCGATACGTCCCCGATCATGACGGCGCTTCGCCGTTCATCCAGCCGCACCGCCTCGTAAAAGTCGCCGCCGACCTCTTGGCATTGCTCGCAGGACGCCGCGAACTCGACATGCGCAAGCTCCGGAATCCGTCCCGGAAGAAGCCGCTGCTGCACCTCGCGGGCAAGCATCAGTTGCCGGGCCACTTCTTCGTAAGTTCCCACGACGCGTCTCTGCACGACGTTAAACGATTCGGCCAACCGGCCGATTTCGTCCAACGACGCCAGACGGATCGGCTTCTGCACAGCATCGCCGGGAGCTTGGCTCAACCGGTCGAGCGCTTCGATCAAACGGCGCAGTTCGCCGCGAATGCCGAGGGCGAACAAGACGAATATGCCTCCGGCAAACAACGTGTAGGCCGACATCAGCAAAAGCAGCCCGGACGGGTTAAAAGAGCCGGAGGAACCGGCCGCGACAACATACCGGTAGGAAGCGGCGAAGGCGATCAGATAACAGACGGAGAATGCCGCGGACAACTGCTTCGGCAACGATACGCGGCCGGCCGCGAACGCAGTCTCCGTCAAGGCCGTTCGCTCCAGGAAAGGGCGCAGCAACCTCCTGGCCACGCTGTACAGCAATACGGCGATCATGAGAGCAAGAGACAGTTCCGACAGGATGGTTCCGATCAGAGTCCCCCAACCGCCCCCCGGCGTCAAATCGTTGTCCCGCCGGAATTCCGCCAAATGAAACAACAAGATAAACAACGCCGACAGCAGCGTCATCCCCGCAAACAGCTCGGCGGGAAATCGCGCCAGCCTGCGGAATGCGCCCGCCCGAATCCCGGGGGATACGCTCCGCGATTCTCGCAGCGCGATGCGTAATCTCGCCCAGGTCATTCCCAGCAAGACAGCCGCCATCACCGCGTCGGAGATCAGGACAAACGGCACGTGGAACCGCAACTGGACGGTCGGCGGTATTCCGTGAATGAGTTGGTTGTTCAAAAATAGAAACAACGAACCGGCTCCCAATGCGGCCGCATATGCGGCGAACAGACGCCACAGCAGCGGCCCCGTCTCAACTTGCCCGGCCATCTGGTTCCCTCCCCTCCCGAACGGCTTGCGCTTCGAACCGCTCCCCCGCAAAACGTTCGGCCGTTCTTACTGCGATCGAAATCCGTCCTGACGGAACCAAAACCGACGAAAAGGTCGGCAGCCCCGCCGACTGAACGCCCAAAGGGCCAGATTCGGGCTCAAGCTTGCGGTCGGCGCCCGCAGGAGACGGTTCTATGGCCACCGACACTTCGCCCGCAACCGACCACTCGACGATACGTCGGTTCGGATCGATAACCGCAACGGCAATATGAACGCACATTCCCCCGGCAAGAAGCTCTTTCAGGGCAACGCCCAGCTCCGTCAGCCGTTCGCCCGCCGATATATCCGGACGCCATCCCGAACGCAACAACGTCAAGATGGCCGACATGACCAGCGCCGCCGGCAGCCTGTCGCCGACTACCCGGCCGGCAGCCAGCGCGATGCGTCCGTCCCCGGTCTGCGTCCAGTCGCAAAAACCGCCGCCGACGTCTTCAATCCGGTCGCAGACCGTTGCGACCCGCCAGAGCCCGATGTGTCCTTCCCGGGGAGAGAGCAGTTGCTCCTGAACTCGTTGGGCCAATTGCAACTCCCGGTCGTACCGGGCGTATTCCCGCTCGAAGCGATCCTGAAGAGCGTTATAGGCGGACGCGAGTGCTCCCGGTTCGTGAGACGAGATGATGGGAAGCCGTTCGAACAGGCGCCTGCGCGGCAAGCCGGCATTTCCCCGGATCCGCGAAGCCAGCAGATCCACATCCCGAAACAACATGGAAGAAACAAGCCACACCGCCGCCAGCGATACTCCGAATACGGCCGCTCCTATGGCCAACAGCACGGCAGGCTGCGGCTCCTCCCCGTCGCGGAACACGACAACTGCGTATACGAACAGGCGAATCTGCTCATAAACCAAACCAAGAGCGGCGATCGCCATCAGATCGTTGACCGCGCTCTCCCCTCGACTCTCTTCCCGGCGATACCATTGCAGGCTCCGGAGATACGGACGCAGCAGCCTTCTCGCCGCCGCGGCATGCACGAAGGCCAACGCCGCAAAGGTCGACAGATCGAAGGAAATTCCTCTCGCCAGTTCGCCGGCAGGAATCGGCGATGCGAAGGTCCAATCCCGGGCGGCCAAACGGTATACGGTAGTGATCGCGGTTCCGCAGCCGAAATAAAAGAGCCGGAGTTCGCCGGGAAACCGGGCCAGGCGCTCCCATGCCAGGCGAATCCGCTCCGGTTCGTCCCCGATGTTCCTTGTCCGGCGCAGCGGAACCAGGAGCCGAAAGAAAGTGAAGGCGCACAAACCGGCGAACAGAGGAATCAGCCCGATAAGCAAGCCACGCCAGACAAATTCGATATCTTCCGGCCCGCCTCTGCTCACATATTTCTTGGACACCAGCATGCCGAGAGCCGTCACGGCCGCCAGAACCACGTATAGACACGTAAGACGCCGCCACAATGGCCGGCCGTATTCAGTCTTCATGCCTTGTCATCGCCACACCTTCGGCCGAAGGCGGGACGAGCCCGAGTTCAACCCTGCTGATCGTCTCCCACTTGGCATACCAACGGGCCGCATCGGCATGACGGCCTCTGCCGGCCAGCAGATCCGCCAAAGCCAGGTAAGGTTCCTCCGCATACGAATCCAGGCCGATCCATTCGTGGAGGCAGAGTTCCGCCTTTTCCCAATCGCCCTGCTGTTCCGCATACAGCGCGCATCGGCGAAGCATACAAGCCTGCTTCCCCGCCAGACGCTCCCGTTTGCGGTCCAACCAAGAGGCGTAGGGCATTTCGGGGAGCAATTCCCCGTACAACTCGCCCGCTTCCGCATACAGCTCGCCGGACAACTCGCGTTCATGCTCCCACAGGCGGTCGGCCACTCGCATCAAAGTCTCGTACCGTTCGACATCGACGCTGTCGAACGCATCGCCGCGCAATTCAACCGATCCGTTCCGGACGATGACGCCGCCGGAAATCCGCAATTCGTCGCACAGCGTCCGCTTCAGGTGATGAACGATCACATACAACGCCTGCTGGGCCTTGTTGCCGTCGTCGCCAAGCGCCAGATCTTCCATAATCTGTTCCTTGGGGGACGAATAGTTCGGCTGCAGCAGCAGATAAACGAGCAGTTCCCGGCACTTTTTGCGCTTCCAGCGCAATTCGCGGATTTCTCGGGAACCGAGGCGGAAGCACAGTCCGCCGAACATCCGAACCTGCCAAAGACGGTCTTCCGACGCGGAGTGGAAGGCGTCCGCTTCCCGTGACGCCGGAGCCGATTCCGCCGCGTCAGGCAGACCGAGGAGACGGCCGATCGCGCAGCGCTCCCGGTTTAGTGCGGCGGCCTCTTCAACCCGGCCCAAAGCCGACGCGGCGAAATACAGTTCCCGGGTCAATTCGTGCTGAAGGCGCAGATCGGCCGCGTGACTCTCGCGAATGCGGTACATCCGCTGCATGGTCGCTTCCGTCCCGGCCCCTCCGGTCCGGACGAAACAGCGCAATCTGAGGGCATCCAGAGCCGCCGGCACATAATAAGGCGTTCTTCCGCGGACAGGCGGCTCCGCGCGGTCCAACCATGCGAGCGCTTTCTCCCATCGCCCGGAGCAAACCTCCCGCTGCGCGTTCAATAAAGTGTCGTACAAACCGACGGCATCGTCCAGAACTTTCCACCGGTTCATTCTCCATTCCAGCGACGCCCAATCCTCGGGCCGCAACCGATCCGCGGCATGTATCAGCAGATCGGCCATCGTTCGACAAGCCTCGTCGATCCGCCCCTCTTGTTCGAAACGATCGATAGCCTCGTACAACAAATCGAGCCCGTCTTCCGGCCTCCGGTTATTCGTTGCGCCGCTGATCCCCAGCACGCGCAAAAGCTCTCCGAACCGCCATTCTGCGGACACCCGTTCAAGTTCATCGGCCAAAAATTTCAGGAGAGCATCCGTCTCCGCACGATCCCCCATCCGCCAATGCACTTCGGCCAACGTTGCCATCGCGCTCAGCATCCCGTGAGTCATATATAGCGACGCCAGACCTTTGACCGCGCGCGCCAACGCCAACCGGGCGTCGACCAGCGAGCCTCTGTCGAACAAATCGCGGCCAGCCGCCTGCAGCAGCACAGGCGAACGGCCCAGTTCCTCCTCGGAAAGTCCGCTTTGGAGAAAAGCAAGCGGCAGGTCCGCCCGACCTTGCATGCATAATCGCTCCAAATGCAAGATCAACGCTTCCTGCCGCCGAAGGGAACCGCTCCCGCCCGGATCATCCGATAACATGCCCTCACCGCCCAAGTCCTGGTTCTTTATGCCTTGAAAGCATTATACCACAGGGAAGGGAGGACTATCTCTCCAAAAATATTCGCGGTACGCGTCCCGGAATCTCAGACGCGGGAACTCGCCTTATAGTACGGAATCCACATGACGCTTCCGTCGGTCCATCGGCCGCCGGAATCGTAAGCGACCATGAATTCGCCGTTCGGTTTGAGCAGCATCGTCCAATCATTGCCGCCCAGGCCGTCCTCCAGGATGATGGCCACATCATACCCGTATACTTCCCCGGGCTCCGCCGGTCTCCATCTGCCGGAAGCCGTACCCGAGCTGTCCGACATCACATACGTTCCGTCTTCCCGGACAGAGAGCGTTCCTTGTCCCGTTGTCGGTGTAAATTCATGCGTGGCGTAACCTCCCGTATCCTCGTAGTAGTAAGGCGTCGCTCCCCGTTCTATGAACAACTCCCAATCCCCCGTAAATATCGAATAATCGTAATCGTTCAAGACAGCGGTTCCGGCGTCATCGGGAGAATCGGACACCTTGTCGAGCTCGTAAGACGCGGGCAGCCAGCCGATCGTGGGAGCATGGTACAGCCCTCCGGGCGATTCCAGATAACTGGTGAGCAGCACGACGTTCCCGTCGCCGTCGAACGCCATCGCCCAATCCGTCTGATACTCCGCGCCGATCAGGATGATTGCGCGCTCATATCCCCGGATTTCGCCGACGGCGGCCTCGCGCCATACTCCTTTTTTGCGTTTCTCGTATTTCCTGTTCAAGATATACGTGCCGTTGTCGGATATGCCGATCAAATCATCCGCGTCATCTTCTATCCAGTCGTATTCGCCGAGGCGAATCGCCCACGTGCCGATCATCAGATCGAGCCACTGTTCCACGGTTCCCGAATTGTCGCCCTCGACCCGATCGTCGTGGATGCCGCTCAGACTGATTTTCCGGGTCTCGTGATCATACCCCACCTGGAAGCCGACGCTCTCCGTCACGAAGCGGATCGGCACCAGCGTCACGCCGTCCAGCAAGGCGGGCGCCAGTTCCAAGCGGACGGTTGAGCCGTCCACCCGCGCATAAGGATTGTTGATCCACAGTTCAACCAGATGGCCCCGGTGCCGGAGCGTCACTTTCTGTTCCGCGCCGTTCCATTCCACTGTTGCCCCTAGCGCTTCCGTCACAAATCGGACGGGAACGAGCGTTGTGCCGTTTATGATAAGGGGCGCTTTCTCCAGGATATAATCTTTGCCGTTTACGACCGCCGTCTGGTTGTCGAGCACCAGTGTGATGTTCACCTGGATGGGCGCAGGGGCGGGAGTCGGCTTGACGCCCGGCGCCGGCGTTGGCGCTTTGGTTGGAGTCGGCTTCGGCACTTGCGTCGGCGTCGGAGCGGCGGACGACGAGTCGCCTTCGAATACGTAACTGAAATGAACCTCCGTCGGCAGGATGCGGTCAATACGCAGTTTGGCGTAAGCGCCGTCGTGCAGCACAACGAGATAAACGTCGCCGGCAGCGATCGTATAGGAACTGAGGAACCCTTGCCGGTATCGGGGAGTGCGTTCCTCCAGCCGTTCGTTTAATTTCAGAAGGCCCTTCGCCCCAATCGCGCCGTATTGATTGATCACGATATCAGCCTTCGTCCCGTCGTCGGTAATCCGCAGATCGGACAGGCTCATGCCGCCTTTGTCCAGGACATCCCCCGTCCAGTTCAACGTGTAGGAATGCAATTCCTTATACACGGCCGTACGGACTTCTCCCCAGGACAAGTAATCGTCGCCGCTCTCGGCCGCCGAAATCCGAGGAACGAACGAGAAGGCAATCAGCATCGCGAACGTCAGCAACAACAAACCGAGTCTTCTCATCAAGTTAACCCTCCTTGTATCGAATGAGTTCCATTTGACTATACCCGAACGAACTTACAAATCCCTTACACTTCCGTCTGTAAGACAGGGATCGAGTCGGAGGGGGTGGCTAGCCCCCGTCCGCTCACACCACCTAGCATGCGGGCACCACTAGGCGGTTCCCAAAGGTTGACGATGTTCCTCCTAACGTTCAAGCAAACTGACAAGCCCTTGGCACTTCCAATAAGAGGTGTCAAGGGCGTTGTTCAAGTTTCGGGACATTTCCCATGGGCCCCGGCGGGCATTCTCCATTTGGTGCACCGCGAACTCCGGCACGCCCAGTGCTCGGAGTTCCCGGTACCGGGTTCGCACCCGTTTCCATTGCTTCTACAGACACATCCGAAGTCGATGCCGAATCTACCCGTCCAGTTCTTCGCATCGTTGCTTGGCCGCAGCCAGACGAAAATACCCGATCCATCCCATCAGATAGCGGTTCAGTTCCTCGATCCGTTGTTCCATGGAGACCGGTCGGGTTCTGGATGTGATCTGACGAATCTTTTCCTTGCAGCGTTTGATGGTCTTGGGAGCCAGTTGAATCGTCGCCTCCCGGTTCGCAAGAAAGCTGAATCCGAGAAACTTTCGATTCCACGACCACTGGGGTTTACAGGACTAGCTCTTGGTGGCTTGGGATTTCGTTGTGTTTGGGCAACTCATCCGACTAACCCTGCCTCCAATTGGGTTCGTGTACCTTGGCCCGTGCATTTGCCTCCGGCTTCCTTCAGATTCCGCCTCACGACGGACACCCTTGCCCTTGGCTACGGTAGGCGCTCGCCAGCCCCCGCTCGGGACTTTCACCCTAAAGATGACGTCCATGCTGGGCGTACCAAAAAAAAGCCCGAATCCGGCGCTGAATTCGGGCCTTCCGTTAGCCTTTCATGAATTGATGAATTCCGCATGCGCCAGCAGGCGCTTCAGCATGACGGCCGCTTGGGCGCGGGTCGCGTAGTCGCCGGGCGCGAAGGCTCCGCTTCCGACGCCGTCCACAATCCCGGCTTCAGCCGCTTGCGCCACTGCTTCTCTCGCCCAAGGCGAGATGTCCGCGCTGTCGGCGAACCGGTCGGCGCCGGCCGTGCCGGCCGCCCCCGGCTTGCCCGCCGCCGCCATGGCGCGGGCGATCATCGCCGCCATCTGCTCGCGGGTGATCGAAGCGTCCGGCCGGAACGTACCGTCTTCGAATCCTTCGATCAGTCCGAACCTCGCGGCCGCTCCGACCGCTCCCGCATACCAGGCGGAGTCCGCGACGTCGGAGAAGCCGGCTGCTTCGGCCGATTCCGTCAAGCCGAGCGCCCGGACGAGCAGCGCGGCGAACTGGGCGCGGGTGACGCGTTCGTCCGGAGCATACGCCGTAGCGGTCATGCCGTCTACGACGAGCTTCGAGGCGAGCAGTTCGACGTCCGACTGCGACCAATGGCCGGACAGATCGGCGAAGCTTCGCTCGTAACCGATCACGGCGTAGATGCTGTTGCCCGGGCGCTTCAGCGTCACGCGGGCGGCGCCGTCCCGCTCGCCGAACACGGACGGTACGAACGAGAACTCCCCGCTGGCCGGATCGTACAGCGCAACCGTCGCCCTGGCGGCGTCGACCGGCTGATTCAGCGTCAGCGTTCGCGACACGTACGTGGAGCCGAAGTCGTTCACCTCGACGCTTTGGCCGCCGGCCGATGCGGTCAGGCGGAATTCGATCGGCGCCGATTCAAGCGCCAGCCCTTCGGCTTCAGCCGCAGCCTCGATCTCCGCCAGGCCCGCTCCGGACACCGGCGCGATCGACAGCTCCAGCTCCGCCTTGTCCGTCCCCAGCCGCTTCTCCAGCGCAGCCTGATTCAATGCCGAGACCGGCAGATCGTACGTGACTCCGCCATGCCGGATCGACAGCAGCAGATCCGGAATCTTGGCAATCGCTTCGGTCAGCGAACCGGCCGGGAAGACGACCCGAACCGCCTCGTCTTCGCCCTTGACCTCGACTTCGATCGTCTCGGCGGCGGACGTGCGGGCGAGCAGCGCTTCCACCGCTTGGCCCAGTCCGTCCAGCACAGCCTTCGCCGTCGTCCGGCCGTCCGCCGTCTCGCGGGCCGGTTCCACCGACAACCGGACGCCTCCGTCCGTGTCCGTCAGCGTATATCCCGGATTCGCCGTCCCGGACCATGAACCCGAGCCCGGCTGAGCCGGCGGGATAAACTTGAGGAAGTCTCCCCATATGATGTTGCCGTCCTCGTCCCTCATATATTCGCTGACCGGCACGAGGCTCTTGAAGTTGGCGTCCGTCAGCTTCACGCCCGACTTGTTGACGGATTCCGTGCCGTTAAACATGAAGTTGGCATCGGAGTCCAATCGCGACGGGTATTGGTCCTTCGCGGTATAGCTCTTCTGGTACGACACGAACCCCTCGATCCGGAACTGTTCCTGAATGTTCGCATACGTCGTAAACACCAGATTCCCCTTGGCGTTGTCGAAGCCGATGTTGTTTTGGGCGATCACGCCCGGGTTGCTGTTGCTCGTAAAGCCGGCAGCCCCGTTGCCGAAGGCGATGCTGTTCTTGATGACATGCGGGACGTAGATGCCTTCCCCGCCCAGCTTGAAGCCGTTTTTGTCGCCCTTGCCCTCGTAGCCGTTCGTCAAGCGGCCGTTGCCGAAAGCGATGCTGTCCTCGATCGTTACGGCTCCGATCGGTCCCGAGCCCGCCTTCGTATACAGATCCCAACCGTCATCGATGTTGTTGTGCGCGATGGCGCCCCGGAAGACGTTGCCGGGACCGACCGTCAGCTTGGCCGCGAAGCCGTCCGCGTTGTTCTCCGACGGGTCGCGGTTGTCGAACGACGTGCAGTTCAGAATCAGGTTGTACGACGGCCACTCGCTGATATCGTTGGAGTCGTCCGTGCGGCTGATCTGAAGCCCCGTATCCCCGTGTTCGTAGAAGCGGCTGTTCTCGACGATGTTATGATGGCCGCCGATCGTAAAGCCCCTCGTATTGCCCGCGGAACGGGCGAAGTCGATGCCCTTCACATGCCAGTAGCTTCCGCTCAGCACGACGCCTTCCGACTTCTTGTCGAAGTCGATGACCGGCCTCGCCCCCGGCTCGGCCACCAGGTATTTCCTGTTCTCCGCGGTGCCGCTGTTGTCTTTCGGGATATCCAGCTTGGAGCTGCGTTTGTACGTGCCCTCAGCGACGACGATCTTCTGGCCCGGCCGGACGAACGCGATCGCCGTATCGAGGTCGAGCGGATTTTCCTTCGTGCCCGTTCCGGCGGCGGTTCCCGAAGGCGACACGTAAATGTCCCCTCCCGGCACATACGATTTGTGCGTGACGGTGAAATTCTTGACGATCTTGTCATAGGACGTCAGCAACTGCGTGTCGTCGGGCAAAAAGACGATGCTGAACCGATTGTCCGCTTGTTCCTCCAGCGTCGCGGATATCGCCGTTTGCTTGCCCGCTTCCGCCGCCAGATCCGCAGCGATCACCTTCGATCCTTGCTTCACCGTAATCCATCCGTCCACGGTCGGTTTGACGCGCAGCGTATAATCGGCGCTCGACGTTTTATCCAGCGACTGGATGGCGAAATCGGCTGTCTGCGGAACCGGGGGCGCTTCGACCTTGGGCGCGTCGGTGGCGGCCGCCGTGACCGTAAGCCGGATATTGCTGACCTCGATCTTCGCCTGACGAGCCGCGTAGAAGCCCACATAGATTTTGCCGTCCTGAACGTTCAGGATATCCGGCTCGTAGAAAATTTTCTCCGCCTCGTCGTTCAGTCTGGCCGTGTACCCGCTGTTGGTCTTCGCCAGCGTCAGCCGGTATGGCTTCTTCGGATGCGTATTGTCCTCGGTCGGCAGTTCATTCCGAAGCATGATTTTCCGGATGCCCTGGCTGCCCGCCCCGTCGGGCGACGTTACGCCGGTGCGGATGAAAAATTGTGTGCCGTTCGGATCTCGCGTGCCGCCGCTGTAGCCGCCCACAGCCGCGATATTGGAGGCGAACACGCTGGAATCGCCGGGCTTCCCGATGGCGTCCCGCGCCATGATGCCGAACGATTCCTGCCCGTCGTGAGGCGTCTTGGCGTACTGCAACACCTTGATGTCCGCCGACAACACGAAGTTATCCGCGGCCGCGTCCAGCTCCGTGTAGTAGAACGAGATGCCGTCGTGGTCGCCGGTGATTTTGCCCCCGCCGTCATTGGCTATGATCTCGACGACTGGCGACGGGGTTCCCTCGTTCTTGATATTTATCATGTTTTTGCCGCTGCCGGTCGATTGGCCGAAGACGATGGTCTTCCACTCCACGGCTGCCGCTTCTCTTACGGTCACGTTCAGCGTGATCGGCTCCAGCGACGGATCGTCCGGTATAATGCGGATGCCGTATACGCCCGCCGCATCGGCGCGGTATGCCGACGTATCGAGCGAATATTCGGCTTCCGCCAGCGCTTCCCGATCCCCGTTGTCGTACACTTTCTTGACGGCCAGTCCGGTTCTGTCGAACGCTTCTCCGACCGTATAGGTCGTCTTCGGATAAGCGGCGACCTCGATGCCCGTCAGTTCCTTTTGCTTCACGGTGACGGCGATCTCGGCCGTTTTCCCTTTATGGGCGACGACCACCGTTTTCTCTCCGGGCGAAGACGAATCCAGCGCGGACACGGCATACTCGTTCCGGAGCAGCCGCACCTCCGAGCCGTCGGCGTATCTCGCATAGACGACCATGCCGTCCGGGTCGAACGCGTCGCCCAAATCATACAGCGTCTTCTGCGGTCCCCGCCGGATTTCGATGCCGGTCAACTCCGTATCCATCACGCTCACCTCGAAGGACGCCGATATTCCGGGCGTTTCGGCCGATTGGACGTAAACGGCATAGCCGCCGGGCTCGTTGAAGACATAAGTCGCTTCGACGACAGTGGCGCCGGGAATGGAGATGCTGTACAGATCCTCCGTCAACGGCTGATCCTTCAGGAAGCCGTTGTCGTACTCGGCCAGCACGACGAGCCCCTGGGGATCGAACCGGTCGCCCGGATAATAGACCGTTTTGGCCGGAGGATAGAGAATGGTCATGTTCGTAACGGTAAGGGCGAGAATCTCCAGCTCAACGAACGCGGTCACCCCGTTGTAGCTGATCGTCAGCGTGTTGGGGCCGGGGGTGCTGCTGTTGAAGCCGGTTACGATATAATCCCCGGCGTTAAGCGGCGCGCTGGTGCCGTCGGTGTAGACGGCGGTCACCCGCAGCCCGGTCAGATCGAGCGGAGCGCCCTTGAGATATTGCGTCTTCATCGCGCTGGTATCGACGATCAGGCTGCTGACGACCTTCGCGTTGACCTGAATCTCGTAATCGCTGAACGTGACCGCCGCATCCCGTGCGACGTAGAGACCGGCGTAGATGGTATCCGTCTCCCAGCTGTCGAACGTGACGGTCTCGCTCTGGCCGTTCACCGTCATGACGAAGGTGAGGCCGGATTTTTTGAGGCTCAGATCGTACGTCTGATCCGGGGCAGGATTGTTGACCCCTGCGAACGGATTCAATTTGCTTTGCGTATAGGTCTTCGGATCGGGGTTGACGAGTTTCTTGTAAAATGCTTTCATCACCGTGTCCAGAGCGCCAACCGCCACGTATTCGGAGGTAAACGTACTCGTGCTTCCATGTTCTCCGACGGCCCCTCTCAGCATGAGGCCAAAAGACTTCTGATTGGCGTTATTGATGTCGCTGTTCCCGTTGAAGCTGATCACGGCCGCCTTGGCCCGAATCTCGAAGTTGGCGTCGGCCGGCAGCTCCTTGTAATAAAACGATATGCCTTCGTCGCCGCTTGCGATTTTGCCGCCGCCGGCCGACATCGTGACGCCTTGTTCATTCAGGGTCGGGGCCGGGTTGGCGGTCCCGCTCGTATTGCTGCCGAACGCCCGGAACTGCCAATCGCCGGTTTCCACTTCGCCTTCGATCTTCAGGCTGACGTTGCTGAACACCACCTTCGTGTTGCGGGCCGTGTACAACCCCGCGTACGCAACCGGGCTCGCATAATTCTCGATCGTTCTCGTCTCGCCGCCGATTCTGAGCTGGTAGACGTTCCCCGATTTCTTGATGCTCAGATCGTACGTTTGTCCCGCCGCTGGCTCCGGCGATCCGCCGAACGCGGCATGCTTGGCTAACACACCGCCTTGTCTGTCAAAGCTCATCATCTTCTGGTCGAGCGCGCCCAACACCAGAGTGTCCCCTGCGCCGTACACGTCGCCGCTGACGTTGACGTATGCTTCGTTCCGCAGCATCAAGCCGAACGAAACCTGGTTGTTCGCTGTCCAATGCTCAACCGTCGCCGTTGCCGTCAGTTCGAAGTTGGCGTCGACCGGAACACTTCGGTAGTAATAGGCGATTCCGTCCGTTGTACTGGAGATTTTGCCTCTGTCGTTCGAGCTCCTTAGAACCGCCGTGCCGTCCGCCTCCTCCTTGATTTCGAAGTTGTCCGGGTGAATCTTGTCTTGCCCGCCGACCGAACCGAACACGCTCCCCTGCCATTTGCTCGCAGCGGGAATGTCGATCATCGGCCGTTCGGAACCCGGCTCCGCCGCAGCAGCCGCCGGCGTTAACGCCGGAACCGACAACACCAAGGACATCAGCAGCGCCATCAACCGTTTTGACTTTTTCATCGTGCACCCGTCCTCCCCTTCTTTGACCCATGATTTTCGCGTACCATTCGATCCGTTGCCGTCCACCGTCACGAATGCGCTTACAAATCGATTCGTTCTTCCTCCTCTCGTTCGAAGCGTCTCGTCCGAATTATAGATTCGCGCAAGATAACAAACAATTTGCCGGATTCAACTTCACGCGGTTATCGCCGGAGAAGTTGCATTCGGGTAACCCGATGCAAGAAGCCGGAAAAGGCGAGCCGTTCACATATATCCGCAAGCGGCCTCGTAAACATAAGGGATACGCGCAAATGCGACGAACGGAGGAAGGGGTATGGGGTACTACATTCAAGCGGAGCAAGGCGTCCATCTGTTTGTCGAGGACGTCGGCAGCGGCGTACCGGTGCTGTTTATTCACGGATGGCCGCTGAATCATCTCATGTGGGAGTATCAGGTGACGCAGCTCCCTAAATACGGGTACCGCTGCATTCAGGTCGATCTTCGCGGTTACGGCAAGTCGGACCGGCCCTGGAGCGGATACGGATACGACCGGATGGCCGACGACATCCGGGCGGTTGTCGATGCGCTCGGATTGACGAACGCGCGGCTGGTCGGCTTCTCCATGGGGGGAGCGATCGCGATCCGGTATATGAGCCGGCATAACGGCCACGGCATGTCCCGGCTGATTCTGGCCGCAGCGGCGGCGCCCTCGTTCACGATGCAGCCGGATTACCCGTACGGCATGTCCCGGGAAGCGGTCGATTCGCTGATCGCGGGCCTGTACGCCAACCGTCCGCAGACGCTGGACGATTTCGGCAACCTGTTTTTTGCAAGCAACATCACGGAGTCCTTCCGCAGTTGGTTCAACGCGCTGGGGTTGTCGTCCGACGCGCGCGCGACGATCGCAGGGGCGGAAGCGCTGCGCGACGAGGATCTGCGCCCCGATCTGCCGCGCATCCAGACGCCGACGTATATCTTTCACGGCGTCATGGACCGGGTCTGTCTGTTTCCGTTGGCGCTGGAAATGCACAAGGGGATTCGCGGTTCGACGCTGGTTCCGTTCCAGCACAGCGGCCACGGCCTCTTCTACGACGAGCTGGAGTTGTTCAACCGGAGCCTGCTGACGGCGCTGAAGGAGTAGCGTCCGCCAGACGTTCCCTCTCCGGGGATTGGCCGCGAAAAAGCCCCGTCCGTTCTGCGTCTCCGCAGCTCCGAACGGGGCTTGCCGTTTAAGGCGTAATGACCAATTCCGGCCGATTCGACGCGTTCTCCGAGCTGTTCAGCGTCGTATACTTGCCTACGCTCTCCTGCAGCACGAACGAAGCGACGGCGTCTCCCGCCGCTTGAGCCCGCACGTACGCGGTGACGTCGATCTCGTGATAAGCGTCGGCCGTACCGATCGGAACGCCGCTGATGACGGAACCGACCGCCGGCTTGTTGTTCCAGGTGAGGGTGCCTTCGTTCCAGTTATCCGCCGTCTCGTAAGCGGACAGGGTCGTATTGGAGGAGGCGCTGCCGTATACCCGAAGCTTTGCGCTGCTGACGGAACCGATTCCCGGCAGGCTGAACTTCAGATAGGCGATCCGGTTTTTGCCGCTGTCCGTCTTCAGATACAGGTTGTCGTTCGTTCCGTAGTTCGTGTCCGCGTTGCTGCCTTCGTAGACGTAAACGTCGTCCGTCGGTTGAAGCGTCGACGTTCCGCCGCCTCCGCCGCCGGACAGCGTGGTCGCGCTAACCGGCTGGCTTGCCGCCGACTGATTGCCGGACGGGTCCTTGGCCCGGACATAGTAGGAATACGTCGTCGAGGCGCTTAATCCCGTATCGCTCGCGGACGGAGCGGATACGGTCTTCAGATAGCTGCCGTTGCGGTAGACGTCGTATCCCGATACCTCGACATTGTCCGAGGACGGGAGCCAGTTCAGATCGATCCGGCTCGACGAGACTGCCGTCGCGGACAGTCCGCCCGGAACCGTCGGCGCTTGCGTATCTTCCGACGGTTCGCCGCCGCTCACGGTGACGTTGCCTTTGTACATATTGCCGGAAGGACTGCGGGTGTTGCCCGAAGCCGTTGCGGACGAATCGCCCGCCGCGTTGACGACATACGGCGACGCGTTGTCCAGATACAGCCTGTTGTTCGTGAAGGAGGCGTTCTGTCCCCAACCGTCAACCTGCACGTGCATCTGGAACGCATCGACGATGATGCCGTTATTGTTCCGGTAGCCGGTATTGCCCCGGATAATCGCCTGATTGCCCTTGACGTCGATGAAGCTGTCGGCGTAATTCGCTCCGCTGATTCCCGTTCCGTTAAACGTGGAGTTTTCGACGATGGTGCCGGTCGATCCCTCCTTGATATCGACGTGTTCGGCCGTGACGTTCGGGCCGATCGTCACCCCGGAAATCCGGTTGTTGTCCGTTTCCTTGATGTAGGTCGACCATTTGCCCTTGTCGGAACCGACGTAGATGCCTTCGCCGAAGCCCGCTTCGGCTTTGCCCGTATCGTGAATATACGAGTTCCGGATGACGTTGTTCGAGCTGCCGTCGCGGTAATGCACCGCCTCATGCCCGATATGGTACACCTCGACGTTGTCGATCAGCGTCCAGTTGGCATGGTCCAGCATAATGCCTTTTTGCGAGTTCGTCACCTTCAAGTCCTGGATGACCCAATGATCGCCGGTAATGTGCAGGCCGTAGCCGCTGCCCGTCCCCGTTCCGTTCAGCGTCGCCGGATTCGAGGAGCTGGCGCTGCGCAGCGTGATTTTGGCGGATGAGGTTCCTTCCGCCGCCGCGACAAATTTGCCGTTAAACGTCGTCCCCGCCGCCAGCACGATCGTGTCGCCGGGCTGCGCATTCGCCAGCGCGGAGGTCAGGCAACTGCTCGTGCTGCAATTCACCGTCGCAGCCGAGGCGGGCACGGGCGCCACGGCGGCGAGAGCCAACACCAAACTTGCGGTCAAGCTTGCTTGCGCCAATCGGTTTTTCACTTCATTCACGCTCCTTTTCGGATTGGATTCGGCCTATGCCGATGCGGTCTCGCTCCTGTTGACGGGTTCGCGCAACCTCCTTTCGGGACAAGTTGTATCCGCTTACATTTTCTAGTCTACACCTACCTCCGGCCTGCTCGCTTATGTTTTCTTTATGTCGCGCTTGGGTATTTTTCAGGGGGTGAGACGAACTGTTGCCATAAGAAAACCGCGGCGGAAATCCGCCGCGGCCGCTCTCATATCGACTGGACGAAAAACAGCGCGAGACCGATCACGAATCCGCAGATCGCGCCGTTCACCCGAATCCACTGCAAGTCTTTGCCGACCTTCTCCTCCAGCATGCGCACCAGCGCCTCGTCGTCCATCCGGTTCAGGTTTTCCTTGACCAGTTCGCCGATGCGGTAATGGTTTTCCTCCACCAGCCGGACCACGCCGTCCCGCAGCCTCTTCTCCAGCCCGCCGATCCAATCCGGCCGGCCGGACAGCCAGCGGATCAGTCCCCGGTAGGCGGCGAACAGGCCGCGTCCGCCGTTGTCCCGCTCCCGCTCCAGCTTGTCCAGTGCAAGCGCGCGGAGCTCCTCCAGCCGCGAGCGCAGGAAGTCCGTCGCCCCGTCGCCCTGCACCGTATCGCGCAGCCAGTCCTTCAGCGACGCGAGCCGCTCCTCCTCGTCCGCCAGCTGGAACAGGCGGACCCGCAGTTCCCGAACGATCTCGTTCCGGTACGGATTGTCCCGGTTCTGCAAATCGCGCAGTCCCGCCACCAGCATGTTCTGCAGGATGCCCCCGAGCTGCTCTTCATCCATGAAACCGGCGAACGCTTGGACAGCGAAACCCATAAAGCCGCCCATCCGAACCTCGGCAAGCCGGCTGCTTGCGATTTTCCCCAGCATCGCCTTCGTCTCCGCCCGGACCACCCAGCGCGACACCTCGCGCAGCACGTAATCGAACGCCCTCTCGTCGTACCGCTCCTCCATCAGTCGAGTCAGAGCGCGTTCGGCCGTCGGCTTCCAATCGGCCCTGGCGATATAACCGGCCAGCCCGGCCTGCAGCGTCGGAACCGCCCGCTCCAGCGGAAGCTCCCGAACGACGGGAATAAGCGCCTCGGCCACGCCGCGGCGGAACGTTTTGCTCGCCATCCGCCTTGCGATGGCCGCTGCGCCCAACCCGAGCAGATTCAGTCGGCTCAGCTTCTCCCCGATGCTGCGTTTGTTCAGCAGCTCGTTCTCCAGCGCCGATACGAGCGAGCGGACGATCCGCTCTTTATTTTTCAGCAGCAGCGACGTATGCGGAATCGGAATCCCCAGCGGATGCCGGAACAACGCGGTCACCGCGAACCAGTCGGCGATCCCGCCGACAAGCCCGGCTTCGAAGCCCGCCTGCAGCAGCCGTACGATAAACGTCTGGGGCAAAAACAGCGTAACGACGAATCCCGTCGCCATGACGGCCAGCGATAGGCCGGCCAAATATCTCGACTTCATCTCTTATGCGGCCTCCCGAACGATTGTCGCTTCCTTGTCATCGTATCACGATTCGGCATTCGAATAAAGAAAGCCCCCGCCGCGCGCCGTTTCCCGCAAAAGGCGGCTTCGGGGGCCCCGGCGCCAAGCAGTCCGGCCGCGGGCCGCTTTACTTGCGGCCGTAGTCCGCTTTGATCTCGCCCCATTTGTCCGTCTGCCACTTCAATACCTTGTTGTCGTAGTCGTTCGTTTTCAGCCAGGCGATCGCGCGGTCGACCAGGCTCCAGATCTCGCGGGTGGATTCGTCCCTCGGGAGCGTCGAGAATACCGCTTTTTGCTTGACCCATTTGATCGCGTTCGCCGAATCGCTGTACACCGTCTTGGAGCTGCCCAACTTCTTCAGGTACGCCAGAGCGTGGACGATCGCGAGAAACTCGCCGAGATTGTTCGTTCCCCAGACCGGCCCGTACGAGAACAGCACCTCCCCCGTCCGGGTATCGACGCCTTTATATTCGGTCGGCCCAGGGTTCCCTCTTGTCCCGACGTCGACGGAGATGCTGTCGTAATCGATCTCGTCTTGTTCAGCGTATGAAGCCGACTGCTCCGGGGATGCCGGCCGGCTCCGCGCGTCCGGCCGGGCCGGCGCTTCTTGTCCCCCTTCGCCGCTCCAGCCGGACTGAAACGCCGCTTCCGCCTCGGCTTTGGACTCATAAGACTTGAACCGGGCCCCTTCGAACCGGTGGACTTGCTCCTGACATTCCGCCCAGGTCGTATAGATGCCGGGCTTGCGGCCGACCCAGACGACGTAATATTTCGTTTTGGCCATGCGGGCGCTCCTTTTGGCGATAATGCCTGTGTTCGCTGGGCCTTATTATACCACAGCCGCCGCCCGCGCACGGAGCGGCCGAAGCCGCCAGCGCCTCCGGCGGCCCGGGAGCCAAAAAAGGACGCACAACCCGGGAGCCCCCGGCCTTGCGTCCTTGTCCGTCCTTATGCTTTTTCGAGATATAGCCCCAGTTCCCTGTACAGGTTCTCCTCCAGGTAATCGTGCAGGTAAAACCGCGACAGCACGTAATGATCGGCCATATCGTCCGGCTGGAACCGCCGGAGCAGTTCCGTCATACGCGGACGCACGCGCTCCAGCCCGGTGCGGTTGTTGCGGTAGTTGTTCATCAGCGAACGCCATTCGGCCGCGTCGCCCGGATACAGCTTCCACCGGTAGGCGTATTTGTGGATGGCGCGCGACCGGTCGGTGGCGATCTCGAAATCGTTCATCACCGCGATCAGCTCGGCGATATCCCGGTTCCTCCGCACTTGCCCGGCAAAGTGGCGGATGATCGAATAGTAGTCCTCGTTCTCGTAGCGCCCCACCTTGCCGCCGACCGTATCCTCGTCCAATCCGTGGAAAACCGCCAGAAACCGGTCGATATACCGGTCCGTATCGCTATGCCGGTTCCAGCATACCTCGGCATGGAACCCGTTCAGATACCAGGTCGTCTCGAAGATCCCATAAGGCGTGCCCAGGCTGAAAGCCGCCGTCCAGTTCGTGCCGACGACGCAGTCCAGACCGAGCTTCGCCGACGTATCCCGCCACTGGATCAGATTATCCAACCGGTTGACGGCGACGGGGTAATTCTGATGCTCCGCCCAATCGAAGCAGCGCACCGCCGGCGCCCCCATCACTTCGATGCCGAGGCGGCGGAACTTCGCCGTCAGCTCGGACACCTCCGCCTGCCGAACGCATATTGTTCGGTCACGATTACAATCGTATGCTCGCCCGCAGGCAGGCCTCCGGGGAGCAACACCGTCCATTCCGTGGGAGCCCCCACTTCGAACGTATAGGGCTGCTCGGGGGAGATCGTGGCCGCATTGCGCTCAGATCGGCCTTGGCGAATCCATACGAGATGCGATTCCGCTTCCTCCCCGTTCAGCAGCAGCTTGAAATCGATCGCCATGCCGCCCAAGGCAAGAGGAGGATTATCCAGATTAAAGCGGAAGCCGATCCGTTCCCCTCCGCAATAAACGTTGCGCAAGCTGTTTTTGACATACGTCATTTCGTAAAAAATTTCGCCCAATTGCTTGGTTTCGATCCGATTCAACAGATTCACCCGCCTGACGTTGTTTTGTGGCATCGGCACCCTATTACAGCGCCTATCATCATTCCCCAGGTCCACACATGCTCCTTCCGGAGCGGGACCGTGCGCGCAATCGCGACTTTTGCCATCGTTGGCATTTTGCCTGAAAAATTTTTATACGGATTGTCTTTCGCAAATGGAAGGGGCGATCAATGTCCGCATCCCGTTTTGGCCGCTGCCGTCCAACTGCTGGAACAATATGCGAAGCGCGGTTTGAGCCATAGCGGGAATTTGCTGATCGATGGTTGTAATCGGCGGATGGTAGAACGCACCCATGGCAATCTTGTCGATCCCGAGTACGGCGACCTGATCCGGTATGCGAAGGTTTTGCTCGTAGACCGCGCGATACACGCCGATTGCGCGTTCGTCTCCGGATATGAAGATCGCGTCCGGCCTTGGCGTCCCGGCCAGCGCTTCCTTCGTCCGCGAATAGGCTTGCTCGATATTCCCCACGTCGTACTCGATGCGCGCCTGCCGGCCGGGGTCCGGATTTTCCGCCAGATAGCGCCGGATGCCCTCCGCCCGTTCCTGATTGACGATGTAATCGCGGTTGCCGAGCATAAACAGGATATGCTTGCGTCCTTTCGAGACCAGATACTGGGCGGCTAGATACCCGGCGTACACGTTATCCAGATCGACGTATGAAGTGTCGAAATGGTCGCGGTCTTTGCCGAGAATGACGAACGGAACCTTTTTGCTGCGCAAATATTCGACCCGCTTGTCTTTCTCTTTCGTATCGAACATGACGGCTCCGTCGGCCATTCCATGCTTCAAGAGATAAAATCCGTCGTTCTCGTCTTCCGTGTAACTGTCCGCGGAGGAGGACGAGATAACCATCCGGTAGCCGCTGCGGCGGGCTTCCTTCATCATCTCCTGCAGCATCTCGTTATGGAAGGCTCCCCAGAATTGGCCCCGATGCTGATCGACGAAAGCGATCAAGGTATTCGTCCGCTTCTCCCGCAAGCTCTTCGCCAGCAGATTCGCCTCAAAACCGGTCTCGGCGATCACTTTGAGAACTTTCTCGCGGGTCTCGGCTTTTACATGGGGGTCATTGTTGATTACCCTGGATACGGTTCGGACGGAAACCCCGGACAGATGCGCCACATCTTTAATGGTATAAGTTTTCACGATATGCATCCCCTTTTGGCGGAGGTTGGGATGGCGTACGGCTCCTTCATTGGGCATCAGTCCATATGCCATCGTTGGCAGGGTCCATTGTATTTGGTTTCTTTTGGAGTGTCAACTCCGAATGCCTTGAACGCTCGGCTCAAAACCACCGGGAAAGAATCGTTTTCAAAACATCGAAGGAGAAATGCCGCTCACCCAGCCGGAAATTGCGCTCCGTCGCCGCATGGCGAAAATCCCCATCCAGCAAATAACGAAGGGATTCGCGGGCCGCTCTCTCGATGACATCCCGCTCCACGCTAACGAAGCCATCCGCATCGACGCGGTGGGTGTCGCCGAGGGATACGATGTCGAACCCGCAAGGCTTGATATCCGTTCCATAAACCGGATATTCGTATACCACCATCGGCTTCTTGGCGAACAAGCCTTCGAGGAATTGATTGCCCCATCCTTCCAGCACGCTTGGGTACGTGATCAAATCCGCATGAACATAGGCATCCCAGAGGGAATACATTTTCCGGCCGCCGCGGGTCAGACGGGTCGCTTCGATCCTGTCGTTGACGTGAAGCAGCTTTACATGCTTTTTCTCGGCTCTCCGGACGAGCCCTTCCCTATACCAATCGGACGATTCCGGAAGCCCGGCCAGCACCAGCACGATCTCTCCGTCCTCCACCATCCTTCTGCCGTCATAGAGCGGCTTGTCCCTCAACCGGCTCAGATGGTTCGGCTTGCCCAGTTCGGCCGCCAGATCGATGGCCAGCTCGATCGCTTTGCGTTCGGCGATGCGGGTAGCCTGAAGGATTAGGATGTCGCTGTCCTTCACGCCGATCGCCTGCCGGAAGTCCCCGTTATATTCGTCCACCGTCCAAGCCGGCGTCGAAAAATCGAAGACGTTCGGCACCACGACGGACTGAAGCCCGGTGCGTTTATGCAGTTCGTCCTGGGCGATCTTATTGATGACGGCATGCGATGCCCGGGGAAGGGCGGGAGGGAAATAACGCCGCAGCCATTCGCTCACGTAGATGTTGGTCGGGTTGCCGTACCGGGAACGTTCCCAATGAAAATCGTGATTGTGGGCCACGCAGGTGATATTCTTTTTGCGGGCTGCTTCCGCAAACGCGATCGCGGCGGGAAGCCCCCACCCTAGCGACCAGATGTTGTTCGGCACGAGCACATCCAGCCGATAACGGTCGATGGCGAGGCACAGCGCGGCTTCGGTGCGGGCCGCAAAGGCCAGCACATCGTCACGGAACGATTCGGCGTCCGCGTAATCGGCCAGCTTCTCATACGCATTGGCGACAAATTGATGGTTGACCGGGTGCTGATAATGCAGCTCTTCGATCACAATTCCGTCCTGTTCCCCCAGGCTTCCGGCGAGATAATATACACGGTGGCCCATGTCTTCCAGAACCCGTTTCCACTTCTCCATTTCCAACGATACGCCGTCCGTCTCTCCTACTCGGAAATGGCATAGCTATGTTCATGTGCGCAAGCCTCCAAAAAGGTGTAGCCATCGATAGCAAATGAAATGATATACTGAATACTAAAAGAATCTCGCGCAACATACAACGAATATTTACGGGATGAAGGAGAAGGATCATGAAAATTATCGTCGCCCCGGACTCCTTCAAGGGGTCTCTGTCCGCCATACAAATTTGCGCCGCCATCCGCGCCGGCATCCAACGGGTCGAACCCGATGCCGACATCATGGAAATGCCTGTGGCCGACGGCGGCGAAGGCACCGTGGAGGGTATGCTTCATGCCTGCGGCGGCACCCTGGTGAAGGCGAACGTATCCGGGCCGTTGGGAGAACCGGTTAACGCCGCCTACGGCATTTTGCCGGACGGTACCGCGATTATCGAAACCGCCGCCGCTTCCGGGTTGCCTCTCGTAAGCGCCGAGGATCGAAATCCCCTGATCGCTTCCACTTACGGAACCGGAGAGCTGATTGCGGATGCGCTGAACCGCGGATGCCGGAAGTTCATTATTGGTTTGGGTGGAAGCGCCACCAACGACGGAGGGACGGGACTGCTGGAAGCGCTGGGCGTCCGGTTTTACGATGCGGACGGCGATCCGCTCTCCCGCGGGGGCGGCGAGCTGCGGCGTCTGGCGTCGTTCGATATGACGGGCATCGATCCCCGCATCCGCGAAAGCTCGTTCGTGCTCGCGACCGATGTGACGAATCCGTTGTGCGGCCCCGATGGAGCCGCAGCGGTATTCGCCCCGCAAAAAGGAGCGACGCCCGAAATGATCGAGGTGCTGGAGGCGGGACTTCTGCGCTTCGCCGAGGTGATCCGGAACGGCCTGAACCTGGACGTCCTTTCCGTCCCCGGAGGCGGCGCGGCCGGCGGCATGGGGGCCGGTCTGTATGCGTTCCTGAAGGCGGCCTTGCAGCCGGGCATTGACATTTTGATGGAGAAGGCCGACTTCCGCAACCGGCTGGCGGATGCCGATCTGGTGATAACCGGAGAAGGCAAGCTGGACCGGCAGACGCTCTCCGGCAAAGTAATTGCCGGCATCTGCCGGGAAGCGAAGCAAGCCGGCGTCCCGGTCATCGCTCTGTGCGGGGGAATGGAGCTATCCGCCGAACAGATGGACCAGATTGGCCTGACGGCCGGATTCTCTATTGTACAACGCCCCTGCTCGTTGCAAGAGGCTTTCCAGCATACGGCGGAATGGGTCGAACAGACCGCCTCGCAAGTGCTTAGAGTCACCCGGATGAAGGGTTTTGTCAAATAAAGCGGGTCGTATGGGCAGCGGCCGCCATTGATTCGGTAGCCGTCAGCCTGTACGATATAGTTTAGGAACATTTGAAGGTTGAAGGTGCGAACCCCAAGCTCACATGATTTTCCTGGGAGGTTCGCACCTCAAGCAGGACAAGACTTTGCGGGGTTTTTCCAGCTTCACGGGCATCTCCGGACCCCCTTCTGCAAACAGGTTCGCGAAAATAGCCTCTAGAACCCTTGTACAGCAAGGCTTCTCGCATCATGCAGTCGCTCCCCACGCGGGAGCGTGGATTGAAACCGGCGCCCACGGAATGCTGTCGACACGCTTACGCTGTCGCTCCCCACGCGGGAGCGTGGATTGAAACCTCCGCTGCTGCCGATTCAACATCTCGGCCACCTTTTGTCGCTCCCCACGCGGGAGCGTGGATTGAAACTTCGACGTAGCCGCAACATCGCCGCCCGCTGTCTTGTCGCTCCCCACGCGGGAGCGTGGATTGAAACCGTCAAGTGTGCATGACGAAACTATGGCAATCGCGTCGCTCCCCACGCGGGAGCGTGGATTGAAACTCGCGCTGCCTCCGAGTCAGCAGCGCCGATGACACCGCGTCGCTCCCCACGCGGGAGCGTGGATTGAAACGCCCATATAATGAAGAAACACGAAAAACAACGTAGTCGCTCCCCACGCGGGAGCGTGGATTGAAACTCATATGTCCGCTGTCTCCTGCATGGCATTGAAAGTCGCTCCCCACGCGGGAGCGTGGATTGAAACATTATCGTTTACTAGATAGGCAATTGCCATAGTTTCGTGTCGCTCCCCACGCGGGAGCGTGGATTGAAACCTTCACACAAGTAACAAACGCTATCATAACTAAGTCGCTCCCCACGCGGGAGCGTGGATTGAAACTCAATACTTTTACAGTATCGGAAGCGGAAGACATGTCGCTCCCCACGCGGGAGCGTGGATTGAAACCGATTGGAATAGTCGGGATTATTTTCAATTCCGATGTCGCTCCCCACGCGGGAGCGTGGATTGAAACCTGCGAAAAGATCAGCACTGGGCCCGCGTCTGGGTTATGTCGCTCCCCACGCGGGAGCGTGGATTGAAACGTTAAGCACCGACGAACTTGCGGAGCTTGATCGAGTCGCTCCCCACGCGGGAGCGTGGATTGAAACTCCGCACCCTCTTTTTGCCCATACAGTTCCTTCGGTCGCTCCCCACGCGGGAGCGTGGATTGAAACCGCGTTTGTACTGCCGCTTGTACCCGAGCCGCTCCAAGTCGCTCCCCACGCGGGAGCGTGGATTGAAACTACAAAACACCGAAGTGGAAACGGAAGCGGAAGTGCATGTCGCTCCCCACGCGGGAGCGTGGATTGAAACCCGATCCACGCTAGATACAAGCTCACCTAGACGCTTGTCGCTCCCCACGCGGGAGCGTGGATTGAAACGTTAAGCTAACGCCAAATTAACGCTATCTACTTATGTCGCTCCCCACGCGGGAGCGTGGATTGAAACAGCCGTGCGTCGCCAAATCCGAACCTCCGGCGCAGTCGCTCCCCACGCGGGAGCGTGGATTGAAACAGAAAAGCTACAATGTCGGTGTGGCACCAGGGACTGTCGCTCCCCACGCGGGAGCGTGGATTGAAACATGGTTTATGACGTATCCATCAGGAATCGGACCGTGTCGCTCCCCACGCGGGAGCGTGGATTGAAACCTCAAACCATCGGCGGGTGATTAGCTCGATGTACGTCGCTCCCCACGCGGGAGCGTGGATTGAAACGGTATTGCAGCGCGTGGGATAGCCAGACCCGGTAAAGGTCGCTCCCCACGCGGGAGCGTGGATTGAAACGAGGCAAGCTGCGCCAGCGTGTAGCTGTGGCGGTCCGTGTCGCTCCCCACGCGGGAGCGTGGATTGAAACTTCGCGAGGTCGAGAAGATGGCAGAGTATCATAGTCGCTCCCCACGCGGGAGCGTGGATTGAAACTCAATACCGCTAATGCCCTGCCAGTCGTCGTCGACCGTGTCGCTCCCCACGCGGGAGCGTGGATTGAAACCAATCCGCATGACATTGCGTATTCATTCACATCCTTAGTCGCTCCCCACGCGGGAGCGTGGATTGAAACATTTTGTTCGCCAATGTTTATTTCTCCAGCGTAAGTCGCTCCCCACGCGGGAGCGTGGATTGAAACGTACAGAAATAGGTAATCGCTAATAACGCCATCATAAGGTCGCTCCCCACGCGGGAGCGTGGATTGAAACCAACAGTTCGGCGGGCAAGTCCTGACCGATCAAATCTTGTCGCTCCCCACGCGGGAGCGTGGATTGAAACGATTCAAGGCGTAGGCTCGTTTAACTTTGCGTCAACTGGTCGCTCCCCACGCGGGAGCGTGGATTGAAACATTGTATTTTACAGCTTTAACCCACCGAAATCACAGTCGCTCCCCACGCGGGAGCGTGGATTGAAACCCGGTTTAATATTGTTGGGGTCCGGTCCGATAACGGCCGTCGCTCCCCACGCGGGAGCGTGGATTGAAACCCATTGCTTGCCGTCGAAGATTTTGCGCCCGCGATAGTCGCTCCCCACGCGGGAGCGTGGATTGAAACTTATACAAGATCGGGGTTGTTCTGGCAAAGGTGCTGCATGTCGCTCCCCACGCGGGAGCGTGGATTGAAACAGTGATCGAGACAACGCAAGAGCAAGACTTTGCAACGTCGCTCCCCACGCGGGAGCGTGGATTGAAACAAGATTTTGCCCGATAACATAGACCGGCTCGAACAGAGTCGCTCCCCACGCGGGAGCGTGGATTGAAACAATTTGTCAGCCTCGTCAAGCGCGGCGCGAACAAACGCGTCGCTCCCCACGCGGGAGCGTGGATTGAAACGTGAATAGCGATATCCTGCAGGCTGAGCGGGCGCACCGTCGCTCCCCACGCGGGAGCGTGGATTGAAACCCATTCGGCACTGGGTAGGGTCCTGGCGAACACTTGGTCGCTCCCCACGCGGGAGCGTGGATTGAAACTCCGATTGAAACAAATTACGGGGCTTGCCGAGATGTGTCGCTCCCCACGCGGGAGCGTGGATTGAAACACCAGCAGTTTGTCATTGGCTTCGACGGTCTTCTGATTGTCGCTCCCCACGCGGGAGCGTGGATTGAAACTTTGGCTGCCAATGCGACGCCGCTCACAAAGTCGATTACGGTCGCTCCCCACGCGGGAGCGTGGATTGAAACTGCGTGCGGAAATCGCCCACCAGGCAAATGCCGAGTGTCGCTCCCCACGCGGGAGCGTGGATTGAAACAAGAAGCTACCGAACTTATCACGCTCCGCGAAGTGTCGCTCCCCACGCGGGAGCGTGGATTGAAACCCGCCTCCCTAACTCGCTCTCTCCATCTCTTCCGTCGCTCCCCACGCGGGAGCGTGGATTGAAACCGCTTTCGCGGTCGCCGCGACGATCGGAAACCAAGCAGTCGCTCCCCACGCGGGAGCGTGGATTGAAACCAACCCCTGCTTGTATACGTCCCGTTCTGCCTTAACCCGTCGCTCCCCACGCGGGAGCGTGGATTGAAACTCCTGCGTTATGGAACCGAGGTTGTACGTAATGACATCGTCGCTCCCCACGCGGGAGCGTGGATTGAAACTTTGCTGGCTCCAGCGTGTTGTATATAACTTCGATCGGTCGCTCCCCACGCGGGAGCGTGGATTGAAACTTTCGCAATTCGCTCTTTTTCCGCTTCGGTCAGTGTCGCTCCCCACGCGGGAGCGTGGATTGAAACCGTTTACCGCTTTTGACCCGTTTGCCTACGCCAACGTCGCTCCCCACGCGGGAGCGTGGATTGAAACTTCTCCTTGTCCAGCTCCATCACCCCCTTTCGTAGTCGCTCCCCACGCGGGAGCGTGGATTGAAACTATACAGGAGCCATTCCTGTAATGAATGAATTCGAGGTTTGAATGAAAAAAGTACCTTCTGTATACTGGGGAACGTTCCGACCAAAGAACAAATCCCAGCGCAGGAGGCACTCTACAATGAAGTATAAACACG